>NZ_RRYE01000165.1 GCF_004010105.1 Microbacterium sp. CPCC 204701 | reverse complement strand
CGCGCGTCGACGCGGTGCCCGGTGCCGACGTGGTGCCCGACTACTCGAACAAGACGTTCACGTTCACCTCCGCCACCCCCGGTACCTACTACGTGCAGTACCTCGTGGCGGCGGGCACCGGCGGCGTGCCGGGGCTCGTGCGCGTCGACGTCCTTTCGGAGGGCGAGACGAACCTGCCGCCGGTGGCGGTGCGGGATGTCGCGCTGCTGCCCGCGGGCGGCGACGTGCTCGTCAACGTGCTGGCGAACGACTCCGATCCCTCGGGCGGCATCCTCGTCGTGCAGTCCGTGACCGTCGAGCCGAACTCGGGCATCGCGGTCGCGGTGCTGAACCACGAGACGCTGCGCATCAGCGACCAGGCCGCGCTGTCGCAGCAGGTGCGCATCTCGTACCGCATCTCGAACGGCGCGCAGTCGGCCGAGGGCGATGTGATCGTCATCCCGATCCCCGCACCGTCGCAGCTGCGGCCGCCGGTCGCGAACGACGACCAGGTGGTCGTGCGCGCGGGCGACGTCGTGACGATCCCCGTGCTCGAGAACGACTACCACCCGAACAACGACGTCATCCACGTCGCGCCAGATCTCGTGCCACCGCTCATCACGTCCGAGCAGGGCGAGATGTTCGTGTCGCAGGACGCCGTGCGGTTCCGCGCGTCGGACGAGCCGGGCACCGTGTACGGCACGTACGAGGTCGTCGACAGCACCGGACAGAAGGATGCCGGGTACCTCACGATCCAGGTCCTCCCGGTCAACGCCGAGACCAACGCCGCCCCGAGGCCCCGCGACCTGACGTCGCGCGTACTGGCGGGCAGCCGCGTGCGGATCCCGGTGCCGCTGGACGGCATCGACGCCGACGGCGACTCGGTGAGCCTGGTCGGCCTCGCATCGGCGCCTGAGAAGGGCCGGATCGTCGAGACCGGCTCGGACTACCTGGAGTACGAGGCCTTCGACGAGACCGCCGGGGTCGACACCTTCACGTACCGCGTGCGGGACCGGCTCGGAGCCGAGGCCACCGCATCCGTCCGCATCGGCATCGCGCCGCCCGAGAGCGTCAACCAGGCGCCGTACGCGGTCAAGGACGCCGTGCTGATGCGCCCGGACCGGCGAGTCGCCGTCCCGGTGCTCGCGAACGACTCGGACCCCGACGGCGACGAGTTCGGGCTGGTCAGAGACGGCCTGATCCTTCCCGACGTCCCAGGGCTGTCGGCCAAGGTCGACGGGAACCGCGTGATCGTCACCTCGCCCGGCGAGCCGGTCGAGACGTCGCTGCAGTACACGATCCGCGACTCCCGCGGTGCCGAGGCGAAGGCGGTGCTGCAGATCACGGTCGCAGACGATGTCCCGCTCCAGCGGCCCATCGCCCGCGACGACTACGTGCGCGCCGAAGACGTCGAGGACGAGCGCGTCGACATCGAGGTGCTCGCCAACGACGAGGACCCCGACGGCACCATCGAAGACCTCGAGGTCACGGTGGGGGAGTCGACTGCCCGCGTGCTGGGCGACGGCAGGATCCGGGTGACACTCGGTGACGAGAACCGCCTCGTCACCTATACCGTCACCGATCGCGACGGGAACGAGGCATCCGCCTTCATCCACGTCCCCTCGCTCGCATCGCTGCCGCCGACGGTCATCACGACGGTGCCGATCGAGGTCGCCAGCGGCGAGACCGTCGGGATCCCGCTGGCCGAGCACGTGCGTGCTGCCGGAGGCGGCACGGTCGTCATCACCGAGGCGGCGAAGGTGACGGCGGCCCACAGCGACGGATCTTCGCTCGTGAAGGACCAGACGACCCTGGCGTACACGTCCGCCAACGGCTACTTCGGCCCCGACGCGATCACCTTCGAGGTCACCGACGGGACGGGTCCCGATGACCCGAAGGGCCGCAAGGCGACGCTGGTGCTGCCGATCACCGTGCTGCCACCCGAGAATCAGCAGCCGTCGTTCGTGACCGGTCAGGTGGATGTGGCGCCCGGCGAGGACCCCGTGATGCTCGATCTGCTGGGCCTCACGACCGATCCCGACGTCGATGACCTCGAGGGCATGCGCTACGAGCTGGTCGGAGGGGCGCCCGACGGCATGTCGGCGTCGGTCGACGGGCAGGAGCTGCGCGTCAGCGCGGCTGCCGACACCAGAAAGGGCACGGCCGGCACGATCCGCCTGCGGATCGGCGACGGCACCACCGAACCCGTCGACGGCATCGTCAACGTGCGCGTCATCGCGTCGACGCGCGAACTGCCGACGGCGAACGACGACATCGTGCCCGAGGCGCATCAGGGCAAGACCACGACCGTCCCGGTGCTCGCGAACGACGTGAACCCGTTCCCCGAGACCGCGCTGAAGGTCACGACCGCGCTGGTCGAGACCGGTCAGGGCACCGTCGATGTCGCCGGGAGCGATGTGCGCGTGACCCCCGACGACTCGTTCTTCGGCACGATGGTGGTCCGGTATCGAGTGCAGGATGCCACGGGCGACCCCGACCGCGAGGTCGAGGGCCGCATCCGCCTGACCGTGCAGGGAAAGCCGGACGCACCCGGAACGCCGACCGTCTCGAGCGTGCAGGATCGCACCGTCGTGCTGTCGTGGACGCCGCCGGCCAACAACGGAGCGGAGATCGAGCGGTACCTGGTCTCGTCGACCGCCGGGAACTACGAGAAGACCTGTCTCGCCACGACCTGCACCCTCGACGGGTTGACCAACAACGTGGAGTACAACTTCACGGTGGTCGCAGAGAATCGCGTCGGACCGTCGGACCCGTCAGCGCCGTCCGAGACCGCGCGGCCCGACGCGCGTCCCGACACCCCCGAGCCCCCGGCCCTGGTCTTCGGCGACCGCAGCCTCTCCGTGTCGTGGAAGACGCCGCCCACCCCCGGCTCGCCGGTGGAGTCGTTCAACCTCGAGATCTCACCGGCGCCGCCGTCGGGCATCGGGCAGAAGACCGCAGTGGTCGGCAACTCCCTGGTGTGGGAGGGGCTCGAGAACGGCACCGCGTACCAGGTGCGCGTGCAGGCCGTGAACCGCGCGCCCGAGCCGTCGAGTTGGAGCGCGTGGTCGCTCGACGAGATCCCCGCAGGGCCTCCGGAGGCGCCCGCGGCGCCGACGACGTCGCGCCTCGAACCCGTGGGATCCCAGGCGCAGATCCAGGTCGCGTGGGTCAAGCCGGCCGAGAACGGAGCACCGATCTCGGGGTACCAGCTCGACGTGCTCCGCGGGGGCACCGTCATGAACTCGATCCCGGTCGCTGCGGGGCAGACGAGCCAGGCGGTCGTGGTCGACACGTCCACCACCGACTACACGTTCCGCGTGCGCGCGCAGAACAAGGCCGGCTGGGGCGAGTTCAGCCCGAACTCCGCGCCGCAGCGCGCGTTCACTCCGCCCGGCGCACCGACCGGGGTGAACCTGCGCGAAGGCGATCGCATGGTCACGGTCAGCTATCAGCCCGGGCCGATGAACGGCGCCGGCGAAGGAGAAGTGCGCTACGAGGTCTCGTTGAACAACGGCAACTGGCAGGCCCTTCCGGGCAACGGGCAGATCGGCGGACTGTCCAACGGCACCGACTACACCGCCCGCGTGCGCGCCGTATCGAGCGTCGCTGGAGCGAGCGAAGCGGGAGCGGCGTCTGCGCCGTCGAATACGGCCAGGCCCTACGGTCCCGTGAACGACCCCGGTGTCGGCGCGGAGCGCGCAGGGATGAGCGTCCGCGTCAGCTGGAGCGCTCCGTCCGAGAACGGGCGTCCGATCACGAAGGTGCAGATCCGGATCGACAGCGGCGGCTGGCAGGATGTCGAGCCGAGCGGCAACCGTGTGGTCGGCAACGCGTACGACGAGCGCCACACGATCGACGTGCGCGCCTACGACTCCGCGAACCAGGTCTCACGGGTCGTCTCGGACGCCGCGACCAGCGAGCCCCGGCCGCAGCCGCGCGCCTGGACGACGAAGGGCTCGTTCGTCCCGGGCTGCTCGACCAACTCGCTCGGCAACGGCTGCCACAAGTACGTGCTCAACACCCAGAACTTCGCGGGCGGCTCCTATCGGATCGAGTGCTACGACGTCGACGGCTACTTCGCGAACAACGCGGGTTTCGCGGTGAACATCCCGTCGAACGGATCCATCGAGCTCAACTGCTACAACGGCTTCGCCGGCGATCACTACGTGCGGATCATCGGCGGCAATCCCGAGTGGAGCGAGCGCGCCACCTGGTAGCGCCGCATCCCGCTTCCCGTGCCCACCCTTCCCCAGAACGAGAGACCCACGACATGACGATGACCCCCGAGCAGGCAGCCTGGTTCCAGGGCACCTTCGCGCGCCTGGTCGACAACGTCGATCAGGCCCTCATGGGCAAGCGCGAGGTCGTCGGCCTCGTGCTCTCGGCGATGCTCGCCGAAGGCCATGTGCTCCTCGAGGACGCCCCCGGCACCGGCAAGACGAGCCTCGCGAAGGCGCTCGCGGCCACGGTGCAGGGCACGAGCAGCCGCATCCAGTTCACGCCCGATCTGCTGCCCTCCGACGTCACCGGCGTCACGATCTACGACCAGGCGGCCCATCGCTTCGAGTTCCACCGAGGCCCGGTGTTCGCCTCGATCGTGCTCGCAGACGAGATCAACCGCGCGTCGCCCAAGACGCAGTCGGCGCTGCTGGAGGTCATGGAGGAGTCGCGGGTCACGGTCGACGGCGTGACCCACGAGGTCGGCCGGCCGTTCCTCGTGATCGCGACACAGAACCCGATCGAGCAGGCGGGCACGTACAAGCTCCCCGAGGCGCAGCTGGACCGCTTCCTGGTGAAGACCTCGATCGGCTACCCCGACCTCGCGGTCGCCGAGCGCATCCTCGCGGGCGCCGCCGACCGCAACCCGTCCGCCCACCTCCCGGCCATCATCACCACCGGTGCCGTGGCCGACATGGCCGACCTCGCCGCGAGCGTGCACGTCGACCCCGCGGTGCTGCGCTACACGGCGCAGCTCGCCGAGGCGACCCGCGACGACCCCGCGACGCGCGTCGGCGTCTCGGTGCGCGGGTCGCTCGCGATGATCCGCCTCGCCAAGGTGTTCGCCGCCGCGCAGGGCCGCCACTTCGTGCTGCCCGACGACGTCAAGGCGCTCGCCGGCCCGTCGTGGACGCACCGCATCGTGCTCGACCCCGAGGCCGAGTTCGCGGGGACCTCGGCCGAGACCGTGATCGCGCGCGTCCTCGAATCGGTGGCCGCACCGCAGGCGAGGTCCGCCGCCTGATGACCACCGACGCACTCGAGGCGACGGCCACAGCAGCCGACCGCCGCGCGTGGCTCGCGGAGCACGCAGGCCCCGCCCTGCGCGCTCTCCGCGGCGTGCTGTCGGTGGTGCGTCCCGTCGCGTGGGTGCTGATCGGAGCCGCGATCGTGCTGTGGGTGTTCGGCCGGGCGCTCGGATGGTGGGAGCTCACCGTCGCGGCGGTCGTGGTCACCACCGTGCTCGCGCTGTGCCTGCTCTTCCTCATCGGACGCACCGCGTACGACATCACGCTCGACCTCAACCGCACGCGCGTGGTCGTCGGGGAGCGGGCGGTCGGCGCCCTCACGCTGGCCAACACCGGCGGCCGCGCCATCCTCCCCTCGCGCGTGCTGCTGCCGGTGGGTTCCGGACGCGGCGTGTTCGACATCCACCGTCTCGCCCCCGGCGCCTCGGCCGAGGAGCTGTTCGCGATCCCCACGTCGCGCCGTGCCGTCGTCAAGGTCGGCCCGGTGAGCGTCGTCCGCGGCGATCCGCTCGGCCTCTTCGAACGCGTCCACCGTCGCGATCGGCCCGTCGACCTGTTCGTCCACCCGCGGACCGTGAACTTCGACGGGCAGTCTCTCGGATTCCTCCGCGACCTCGAGGGCCTTCCCGCCACCGACCTGTCGCGCGACGACGTGTCGTTCCACGCGCTCCGCGAGTACCACCCCGGCGACGATCTGCGGCACGTGCACTGGAAGTCGACCGCGCGCACGGGTGACGTCATGGTGAGACAGTACGAAGAGACGCGCCGCTCGCACTTCGTGATCGGGCTCACGACGAACGCGGTCGACTACCGCGACGACGCCGAGTTCGAACTGGCGATCTCGGCCGCGGGGTCCCTGGGCCTTCGGGCGCTGCGCGACTCGCAGCGGGTCGAGGTGCGGGTGCAGCAGCGCCTCTTGCCGTCGGCGACAGGCAAGCAGTTCCTCGACTCGCTCTCCGGTCTGTCGCACTCGGGTCCGCGCACGGGTCGCATGGTCGATCTGGCGGGCGTGGTCGCCGCCACGCTTCCGGCGGCGAGCGTCGTGGTGCTCGTGTGCGGAAGCCGCGTCGACGCCAACGACCTGCGGGCCGCGTGCAGCCGCCTCCCGTTCGGGGCGCGCGTGCTGGCCGTCGTCGCCGAGATGGGGGCGACGCCGTCGCTGCGGCGGATCGGCGAGGCGAACGTCGTGACGGTCGGCGCGCTCGACCAGCTCGCC
>NZ_RRYE01000164.1 GCF_004010105.1 Microbacterium sp. CPCC 204701 | reverse complement strand
CGGCGACCGCGTCGATCCGGCCGAGCTCGTCGACGTGCGTGTCGACGGTCTCGGCGATGGTGCGCACCGCGGCGAGCACGAGCTGCGCGGCGGAACGGGATGCCTCGTCACCGGGTTCGATCGCGGCGCGCGTGGCGTCGGGTGCGGCCGCGGCATCCGTCCGCTGCTGCGGCGCGACCGAGCCCCGGCGGTAGGCGGGCGTGTCGACCGCGGTCTGCCACAACGTCTCGAGCTCGTCGTCGAGCCAGAAGAGCGTGAGAGACGTGCCCGCCATGTCGAAGCTGGTGCAGTACTCGCCGACGTGCGGGTCGACGATCTCCAAACCCGCCTCAGTCAGCAGCTCGGCGATGCGCCGGTAGACGACGAACATCTCCTCGTACTTCAGCGACCCCAGCCCGTTGAGGATCGGGACGACGCGGGCCCCCCGGACCGCGTCGACCCCTTCGGGAACCTCGGCGAGCAGCCTCGCGACGAGCAGCTCGGCCAGCTCGTCGGCTGTCGGGATGCCGGTCTCGTCGATGCCGGGCTCGCCGTGGATCCCCAGCCCGACGGCCATGCGACCCTCGGGCACGGTGAACAGCGGCTGCTCGGCGCCGGGCAGCGTGCAGCCGGTGAACGCGACCCCGAACGACCGCGTGCGGTCATTCGCGACCCGCGCGACCCGCGTCACCTCGGCGAGGTCGTACCCCGCCCCGGCCGCCGCCGCCGCCGTGCGGAACACCGTGAGGTCGCCCGCGATGCCGCGGCGCCTGTGCCGCTCGTCGGCGGTCGCCGACATGACGTCGTCGGTCACCGCGACGGTCTCGCACGCGATGCCCTCGGAGCGCAGACGCTCCTGCGCCGCGTCGAAGTTGAGCACGTCGCCCGCGTAGTTGCCGTAGCTGAAGAACACGCCCCCGCCGCCTTCGGCGGCCTTCGCGACGGCGTACACCTGCTGCGCCGAGGGCGACGCGAAGAGGTTGCCCATCGCCGCGCCGTGCGCGAGTCCGGGTCCGACGAGTCCTGCGAATGCGGGATAGTGGCCCGACCCGCCGCCCACGACGACCGCGACCTGACCGGCGGGGGACGTCGTGCTGCGCACGACCCCGCCGGTCACGCGCCGCACGTAGCGCTCGTTGGCCGCGACGAATCCGGCGATCATCTCGTCGGCGAAGTCGGCCGGGTCGTTCCACAGTCGGGTCATCGCACGTCGCCGTTCACGGCAGCGGCGCCGCGTGGCGTCGGGGTGACCTGCTCGAGGTCCGTCTGGCCGATGCGATTGCTGCGGGCGAGCAGCACCATCAGCACGGCCGACAGCAGCATGAACACGCCCACGATGAACATCGGGATCTCGTATCCGCCCGTCCAGTCGTGGACGGCCCCGGTCACATACGGGGCGGAGAACCCCGCGAGGTTGCCGATGGTGTTGATGAGGGCGACGCCCGCGGCCGCCGCCGCCCCGGTGAGGAACCGCGTCGGCAGCGTCCAGAAGTTCGGCAGCGCCGCGAAGATCGCGCACGCCGTGACCGTGACGACCGCGATCGTGGCGGCCGGCGAGCCGGCGAACAGCGCGAGCGGGATGCTGATGGCGCCGGCGATGGCGGGAACGGCGATGTGCCAGGTCTTGAGGCCGCGCTTCGAGGCATCCCGCGACCAGAAGTACATGACGATCGCAGCCGGGAGGTACGGGATCGCCGTGATGAGACCCTTCTGAAGGGTGTCGAAGGTCTGTCCGGTCTGCTCCTGGAAGCCCTCGATGATCGTGGGGAGGAAGAACGCGAGCGCGTACAGCCCGTAGATGAAGCCGAAGTAGATGAACGAGAGCACCCACACGCGGCCGCTCTTGAAGGCGTAGCGGGCCGAGACGTGGCCCTGCTCCTTCTGCTGCGTGGCGGCCTTCTCGCGGTCGAGCGCGTCGGTCAGCCACACCTGCTCCTCGCGGGTGAGCCACTTGGCGTCGGCGGGCTTGTCCTTCAGGTAGAACCACGCGATGACGCCGACGAGGATCGCCGGGATCGCGACGCCGAAGAACATGAAGCGCCAGCCCTCGAGCCCGAAGAAGATTTCGTGCTGCTGGATCAGCCAGCCGGCGAGCGGGGCGCCGATGACGGTGGTGAGCGGCTGGGCCAGGTAGAAGAGCATCAGGACGCGACCGCGGTACTGCGCCGGCACCCACAGGCTCAGGAAGAGGATCGCACCGGGGAAGAAGCCGGCCTCGGCGACGCCGAGGAGGAAGCGCAGGATCACGAGCTGCTCGAAGTTCTGCACCCACGTGAACAGCAGCGCGACGATGCCCCAGGTCACCATGATGCGGGCGAGCCAGCGCCGCGCGCCGAACCTGTGCAGCGCGAGGTTCGACGGCACCTCCAGCAGGATGTAGCCGATGAAGAACACCCCGGACGCGAAGCCGAACTGCGCGGCGCTCAGCGCGAGGTCTTCGTTCATGCCGTTGGGGGCGGCGAAGCCGATCGCAGTGCGGTCGAGGTAGTTGATGAAGAACATCAGTGCCACGAACGGCACCAGCCGGATCGAGACCTTGCGGATGGCCGATCGGGCGACCGAGGACTCCTCGGCAGTGTTCTGTGTGCGGTCCACTCTGACTCCTGCTCGTCGACGGTGATCGAGATGATGGTGATCGTGGACCATTGTGGCAAACCGGTTGACCAATTGCAAGAACCGGTTGACCAATCACTGTCGCGCTCCGGCGCTGCTGTCGTATGTTGTTCCCGTGCCCGCCTTTCCGGATGACCGCTCCGCCGAGATCACAGCCGCCCTCGGCGCACTCCCGGCCGGAACGCCGGTGTCAGAGGTCGCCCGGCGGCTCATGGACCTGTTCACCGGAGGCTCGCTCGACGCGGGCACGCGCCTTCCTCCCGAGCGCCAGCTCGCGGCGACGCTGGGCGTCGGACGCTCCGCCGTTCGCGAGGCGCTGGCGGCGCTGGAGATCCTCGGCATCGTCGACGTCCGGCCGGGTTCGGGGACGTACCTCCGCGGAACCGCCAGCGATCTGCTGCCGCAGACGCTGCGGTGGGGACTCCTCATCGGGCAGAAGAACACGGCCGAGCTTCTCGAGCTGCGCTCGGGCCTGGAGATCTACGTCGCGCGGCTCGCGGCCGGGCGCGCGTCAGCCGAGCGCGTCCAGTCACTCGCGACCTCGCTCGGGCGCATGCGTGCATCGGTCCACGATCTGAAGACCTTCGCCAAAGCCGACGCCGAGTTCCACAACGCTCTCGCCGCGGGGGCCGGGAACCACACTCTCGTCGACCTTCTGCACGTCGTTCGCTCACTGCTGCAGGTGTACGCCGACCGTGCCGTGCACGACGAGGACGCCGCCCGCATCGCGATCGACGAGCACCAGGCGGTGTTCGCAGCCGTGGAGCGCCGTGACGCGGATGCCGCCGCCTCCGCGATGGCGGTGCACATGGCCACCGCCTCGGCGCGGCTCGCCGCCGAGTCGGCGTGACCGCTGGACGGTAGCGCGGCTCGGCTCCGCCTACGGCATCACGGGTGGTGCGAGGTCGAATCGGGCGCCGCGGGCTCCGTGGGCGCTCACGCCGAACTCGACTCCCGTCCATTGGGACGGTGCCGGGTGGAACCAGTCGCCGGCCGGACACCCGTCGACGGTGAAACGAGCGGCGGAACCGTCGAGCTGGACGCCGAGCCGCACGGGTGGAGCGGCGTGGACGATCGTCTCGTCGATGTCGACGAGGGTGGGAGCGGGTTCATCCGCGGTGCCGACGCGGAGGCGGTGGTGGTCGGCGCCGATGAGCGAGATGGACCCTTCGCCGTCGAGCAGCGCGACCTCGATCCGTGCGGCTCGCGCATCGAGCGGCCGCGCGAGCATGCCCCTTTCGGCAAGGGTGACGTCAGTGCTCGAGCCGGTCGCCGACTCGGTGACGAGCTCGATCGGATCGGCCCCGCGACCGTGCCAGCCCGCAGTGGCCGCCGCATCGACCGGCGTCTGCGCGTGGGACGAGTGCCCACCGGCCGGCCGCGGGGTGGGGTACTGCCAGTCCATCACCGGTTCCGGCGGTCCGCCCGCCACCGCGGCGCCGACTAGCGGCCAGCCATCGTCGCCCCAGGAGAGCGGCTGCAGGTGCAGGATCCGGCCGTGCTGCGGAGTGTGCTGGAAGTGGAGAAACCACTCCTCGCCCTCGGCGCCGATCACCCACGCGCCCTGGTGGGGGCCGTTGATGTCGGTCGCGCCCTGCTCGAGCACGACCCGCCCCGTCCACGGCCCGGCCAGATCGGAGGAGCGGAACACGTACTGCCACCCCGTCTCGACCCCACCCCCGGGGGCGAACACGAAGTAGAGCTCGCCGCGGCGGTAGAGCTTCGGGCCCTCCAGCACGGTGCAACCCTCGACGGCGTCACCGTCGATGAGCACGCGCGGGGATCCCACGGCGGTGGTCAGCCCGGCATCCACCTCGACGATGTCGAGGCGATTCGCGAAGCCGGCGCGGGAGCGGGACCACCCGTGCACGATCCAGGTGCGCCCGTCGTCGTCCCAGAACGGACACGGGTCGATGGGTCCAGGGCCCGCGATGATCTGCCGCGGCTTCGACCAGGGGCCCTCGACTCTTGGCGCTTCGACGACGAAGACCCCGCGATCAGGGTCCGCCCACGTGAGGAACAGCCGCCCGTCGTGCTCGCGTATCGACGGCGCCCACACTCCGCCGCTCGCCTGCACCAGGGGCTGGTAGCCCCCGGCGAAGCCCGCGGGGCGCCACTGCACCAGGTCGTCGGAGCGCCAGAGCGGCAGCCCGGGCTGTCGGTCGAAGCTCGACGCGACCATCGCGTAGCCGCCGCCGGAGAGCGCGACGACGTCCGGATCGGGCACGTCGAACGCGAGGACGGGATTCGCATACCGCGATCCGAGAATCATCTGCACCCCCGAGGAAACGTTTTCTTGGCTAACCGGTTGACCTCTGCTATCGTACTCGGGAACCGGTTTCTCACGGAGTCGTCCGACTCGGGGAATCGGAATGCACCGAGGCAGGACATCACTCGAAGAGGAGTAGGACATGGCACAGGCACCGATGCGCCGCGGACGCCGGGCACTGACAGCAGGACTCGTCGCAGCGGGACTCGTACTCACCGCGACGGCATGCGCCCCCGGAGACGCAGGCTCGGAAGGGGACGCCGCCGACGGCGGAGCGGTCACCATCTCGTTCCAGTGGTGGGGGAACGACGAGCGCGCCGTGCTCACCGAGGAGGCCCTCGACGTCTTCGAGGAGAAGAACCCCGGCGTGACGGTCGAGACCTCCTTCTCGGCGATCGACGCGTACATCCCCAAACTCGCGACGCAGATCGCAAGCGGTTCGCAGCCCGACCTCTTCCTCATCCCGATGGAGTCGGTCAAGGAGTACACCGAGAAGGGTGCGACGACGGATCTCAGCGAGTACGTCGGCGACGTCATCTCTGTGGACGACATCCCGGAGGCGTCGCAGAAGATCGGCCAGATCGACGGCACCTTCTACGGCTTCACGCTCGGCACCGCCACCTACGGATGGGCGTACGACCCGATCGCCTTCGAAGAGGCCGGGGTCGACGCGCCCGGACCGGGCTTCACCTGGGACGACCTGATCGAGGCGGGCGAGAAGATCCGCGCCGCCAGCGGGGGCGCCAAGGCGGCGATCACCGACCCGGGCGGCTACATCGCGCACTTCGCGACGTGGCTCGACCAGAACGACAAGCTGCTGTTCACCGAGGGGGGCGAGCTCGGGTTCGACGAGAGCGACCTCGAGGAGTGGTTCGACCTCATGGAGCGCCTGCGTGAATCCGGCGCCTCCACCGACCCGCAGACGACGTCGACGCTCGACCAGAGCATGCAGAACTCCGGATTCGCGCTGGGCAAGTCGGCCGGCGAGTTCATCGCAGCGTCGATCACCGGCGCCTTCGTCGACACCATCGGCGAGGAGCACGTCGCGCTGGCTCCGTACCCCACCGACACCGGTCGCCTGGGCCTGAGCATGGCGGGCACCAACGTGGCCGCCGTCTCGCCCGAGTCCGAGCACCCTGAGGTCGCCGCGAAGCTCCTGGACTTCCTCATCAACGACCCGGAAGCTGCCGAGATCCTCGGCCTGACCCGCGGCATCCCGCTCAACACGTCGAACTACGAGGCACTCGCCCCCACGCTGCAGGGCGGTGACAAGATCGTCAACGACTTCGTGCTCGAGTACCAGTCCGACTTCAGCGACCCCGCGCCGCTGGCTCCCGCCGGCGTCAGCACGCTGCCCGCCGACTTCACGCTCGCCTACGAGAACATCATCTTCGGCCAGCAGTCCAACGCAGACGCGGCCAAGGCGCTGTACGCGACCTTCGAGTCGGCGATCTCCTGACCCGATCCGGCCGGACCGCCGCGCGCGGTCCGGCCGGCCGGGCCTCCCCACCCACCCGCGATACCCGAGGAGAGAGCCGATGACGGCGACACTTCCCGAGACGGCGGCGCCGGCATCCGTGCCGCCCGCCGCAGCT
>NZ_RRYE01000163.1 GCF_004010105.1 Microbacterium sp. CPCC 204701 | reverse complement strand
GCAGCAGCGACAGGATCGCCTTGCCCGGTGCTCCGCGCGTGACCGGATGCCGCGTCCCGGGGCGCTGCGCGACCGAGGCGACCGCGTGCCGCGGCTCGATCGAGACGAGCGTGACGCACTCGTCGTGGTCGAGCACCGCGAGGAACGTGGTCATGCCGAGCTCGTTCGCCACGGCGGTCAGCTCGGGGAGGGCCTCGGCCTGCAGGTCGTGCGCGACGCCGGCGGCGAGCGCCGCGAGTCGCGGCCCGAGCTGGACGCGGCCCACGGAGTCGCGAGCGACCAGGCCGTGGTCTTCGAGCGTGCGCAGCAGGCGGTAGACCACGGACCTGTGCAGGTCGAGTCGCCGGGCGAGGAGGTCGATGGTGAGCGGCTCGCGGGCGTCGGCGAGGACTTCGAGAAGCCGGATGCCTCGGCTCAGCGTCTGCGAGGCGGGCGGAGCGGCAGCGGTGGTGGCCATGCGATCCTCGCGTCTTGTCTCGGTGGAGGCGGTCGCATACGATCTGTTCAATACTAGAACATCGTGTTCGAATATAGAACACGATGTTTCCGATCGCAAGCATCGTCGCGGCGAGGAGAGACCAATGCAGTTCCACCATCACGGATACGTCTCGGGGGAGCCGCGCGTGCAGCCGGTTGCCGGCACCGGCATCGACCGACCGGCCGAGCTCCCCGACGAGATGGACCTGCTCATCGTGGGCTCGGGTCCTGCGGGGATGCTGCTCGCGGCGCAGATGTCGCAGTTCCCCGACGTCACGACGCGCCTCATCGAGCGTCGCGACGGACGGCTCGTGCTCGGCCAGGCCGACGGCATCCAGCCGCGCAGCGTCGAGACGTTCCAGGCGTTCGGATTCGCCGAGCGCATCACCGCCGAGGCGTACAACATCGCGTACATGAACTTCTGGGCGCCCGACCCGGAGAATCCGCGCAACATCGTGCGGACGGCGCGCACAGAGGACTACGCGTTCAAGATCAGCGAGTTCCCGCACCTGATCGTGAACCAGGCGCGTGTGCTCGACTACTTCGCCGAGGCGGCCGCGTTCGGCCCCGGCCGCATCGTGCCCGAGTACGGCATCGAGTTCCTGGGACTCACCGTTCACGAGGACGGCGAGTATCCGGTCGAGGTCCGGGTGCGGCATGCGGCGGGGGAGCGCGCGGGCGAGGAGCGCACCGTGCGAGCGAAGTACGTCGCCGGCTGCGACGGCGCGCGCAGCGGCGTGCGCGAGGCGATCGGCCGCACGCACGTCGGCGAGTTCGCCTCCCACGCGTGGGGCGTCATGGACGTGCTCGTCAACACCGACTTCCCGGACTGGCGCACCAAGTGCGCGATCAACTCCGCCGCCGGCAACATCCTCCACATCCCGCGCGAGGGGGGCTACCTCAGCCGCATGTACATCGACCTCGGCGAGGTCGCGGAGGACGACGCCCACCGCGTGCGCCGGACGCCGATCGAGGAGGTCGTCCGCCGTGCGAACGAGATCCTGCATCCGTACTCCATCGACGTGAAGCAGGTCGCCTGGCACAGCGTGTACGAGGTCGGCCACCGCGTGACCGACAAGTTCGACGACGTCGATGTGGATCAGGGCCACGACCCGCGCGTCTTCCTCGCCGGCGACGCGTGCCACACGCACAGCGCGAAGGCCGGCCAGGGCATGAACGTCTCGATGCAGGACGGCTTCAACCTCGGCTGGAAGCTCGGGCACGTGCTCACCGGGCTCAGCCCCGCGTCGCTGCTGTCGACGTACTCGGCCGAGCGCCAGCCGGTCGCGCAGCAGCTCATCGACTTCGACCGCGAGTGGTCGTCGCTCATGGCGCGCAAGCCCGAGGAGATCTCCGATCCGCAGGACCTCGCCACCTACTACCTCGCGACGGCCGAGTTCCCGTCGGGATTCATGACGCAGTACGGCCCATCGATGATCGTGACGGGTGCCGCGCACCAGGCGCTCGCCGAAGGGTTCCCGCTCGGCAAGCGCTTCAAGTCCGTCGAGGTGGTCCGTGTGTGCGACGGCAACGTCGTGCATCTCGGGCACCACGCCAAGGCCGACGGACGCTGGCGGGTCTACGTTTTTGCGGACACCGCGGCCGGGGTCTTCGCCGACGCCCCGGCGGCGGAGCCGTCGACGCTGGCCTCATGGGCCGAGTTCATGGCGTCGCCCGCGTCGCCCGTGGCCCGCTTCACCCCGGCCGGCGCCGACGTCGACGCGGTGTTCGACGTGAAGGTCGTGTACCAGCAGCGGTTCGAAGACGTCGACATCTCGCGCGTGCCCGCGGTCTTCCTGCCCAAGACCGGACCGTTCGCGCTGACCGACTGGGAGAAGGTGTACGCCGCGGCGCCGAGCGCCTGGAGCGACGCCGACATCTTCGCCGAGCGCGGTCTGGCGCGCGAAGGGGTCGTGGTGGTCGTGCGCCCCGACCAGTACGTCGCCGGGATCTTCCCCCTCGCCGCGACCGACGAGCTCACCGGGTTCTTCGAGGGCGCGTTGGTCGACCAGCGCACGACAGCCCTTGATCCGATCCTCAGTTGAGGAGCTGCGCCGAGATGAGGATACCGAGCCCGGATTCGGTCCGCATCCGGGCGCTGACCCTCACGTGAGGGGGAGTGGAGCGAGTGAGACACCAGTCCGGCTGTGCGTGCGGGCGAAGATCCACCCCGCACCATACATCGTGTATATCGGCCGCATCGTGCGGCGGCGGCAGAATTGGCCGCAGACAGCGAAATGAACGGATGCGCGCCAGCGGCATCCGGAACCGACGAGGGAGTCCCTGTGACCGACGACCGTGAGACCGAGCTGCTCGCATCCGTTCCCGACGGCCTGTTCATCGGCGGACAGTGGCGTGCGGCATCCGGCGAGAAGACGCTCAAGGTGTACGACCCCTCGGACGGGCAGGTGGTCAAAGAGATCGCGAACGCATCGCCCGAAGACGGCAAGGCCGCCCTCGACGCCGCCGTCGACGCCTTCCCGGCGTGGGCCGCGACGCCCGCCCGCCAGCGCGCCGAGATCCTGCGGCGTGCCTTCGACCTGCTGCAGGAGCGCAAGGAGGACTTCGCGCTGCTGATGACGATCGAGATGGGCAAGCCGCTGGCCGAGGCACGCGGCGAGGTCGCCTACGGTGGCGAGTTCGTCCGCTGGTTCAGCGAGGAGACCGCGCGCATCCAGGGCCGGTACGGATCCAACCCCGAGGGCACGGGTCGCATGATCGTGTCGCAGCATCCGGTCGGCCCGTGCTTCCTGATCACGCCGTGGAACTTCCCGCTTGCGATGGCCACCCGCAAGATCGCGCCAGCGCTCGCGGCCGGCTGCACGGTCGTCATCAAGCCCGCCGAGCTGACGCCGCTCACCACCTTGTTCTTCGCGAAGCTCCTCGAAGACGCGGGCCTCCCGGCCGGCGTCGTCAACGTCTTCACGACGTCCACGTCGGGCGCGGTCTCCGAGCCCATCATCCGCGACCCGCGCCTGCGCAAGCTCTCGTTCACCGGCTCGACCCAGGTGGGCCAGCGCCTCCTCGAGCAGGCGGCGCAGGGCGTGCTGCGCACGTCGATGGAACTCGGCGGCAACGCGCCCTTCGTGGTCTTCGACGACGCCGACCTCGACAAGGCGGTCGACGGCGCGATGCTCGCGAAGTTCCGCAACATCGGCCAGGCCTGCACGGCCGCGAACCGCTTCATCGTGCACCGGTCCGTCCAGGGCGAGTTCGCGCGCCGGGTCACCGAGCGCGTGCAGGGCATGAAGATCGGCCGCGGCACCGAGGAGGGCGTCGCCATCGGCCCGCTCATCGACGACCGTGCGGTCGACAAGGCCTCGTCTCTGGTTCAGGATGCCGTCGCCCGCGGCGCGTCCGTCGCCACCGGCGGCAACGCGATCGACCGTCCCGGCACGTTCTACGAGCCCACGGTCGTCACCGACGTGCGGCCGGGCAGCGACATCCTGCGCGAGGAGATCTTCGGTCCGGTTCTCGCGATCATCCCGTTCGACACCGAGGACGACGCGGTGCGCCTCGCCAACGACACCGAGTACGGCCTCGTCTCATACGTCTTCACCGAGAATCTCGCGCGCGGTCAGCGCATGATCGAGCGCCTCGAGACCGGCATGATGGGCCTCAACGTCGGCGTGATCTCCAACGCCGCCGCCCCGTTCGGCGGCTGGAAGATGTCGGGCCTCGGCCGCGAGGGCGGCGCCGAGGGCATCCACGAGTACCTGCAGACCAAGTACACGCTGACCCCGAACCCGTTCTGACTCCCGGATGAGCTGAACGGATCCCGCGGGCCGCGGCATCCGTTCATCTCACGCGGTGGCGTATCGCGCGACCATCGTGTCGACGGCCTCGCTCACCACGCGCTCCACCTCGTCCTGGGTGAGCGACCAGTCGCCGTGCACCAGCCGGGGCCAGAAGACGACGGTGGCGATCATTCCGAGGAATTGCGTCGCCGCGGTGTCGGGGTCATCCACGCGAGCCGCGCCCGCAGCGGTCGCACGTGCGAAGTAGCGGTGAAGCGCCGAGAGCACGGGGAGCGTGCCGAAATCGAACGTTCGCTCGCGCAGTTCGGGGAACCTCGGCGACTCGGCGATGATCGTGCGCATCAGCTCCTCCACGCGCGGTCGACCCAGCAGCTCGGCATACGCGAGGCCCAGAGTCGCCAGCCCCGACCGGAAGTCACCCGGCGGCGGATCGGGGATCTGGTCGTGCGGGGTGTCTGCGGCGTCGAGCACCGTCGCCTCGAAGAGCGCAGCCTTCGTGGGGAACTGCTTGAAGAGCGTCGCCTTCGACACTCCGGCCGCCTGCGCCACGCGCGCGAGCGACGTGCGGTCGTAGCCCATCTCGAGGAACAGCTCGGTCGCCGCGCCGAGGATCGTCGTGCGATTCGCGGCGGCGACGGTGCGGTGGTAGTCCGAGATCTCGCGTGGCACCCCGTCAGTATCCCATATGGGTGAGTCGCTTGACTCACCTCTCGATCCACCCTAGCCTGTTGAAGGTGAGTCGGTCGACTCGCCTTCCTCTCTGGAGGCTCCATGAGCATCGTGTTCATCCACGCAACCGTGACCCTCGACGGGTTTCTCGCCGCCCCGGACGGCGGCGTCGACTGGATGTTCGACTTCCCATCCGCGCCCGAGGATGAGGACGTCGTGGGTCGCGTCTGCGCGAAGATCGGCGCCGTCGTGGGCGGAGCCAACAAGACGCAGACGATCGAAGACGCCGAGAAGCCGTACGGCGGCATGGTGAAGGCGCCGGTGTTCCTCATGACCCATCGCGCCGCGGATCCCGTCGTGATGGACGGCGTCACCTACACGTTCGTCGTCGACGACATCGCCGAAGCCGTGGCATCGGCGAAGCAGGCCGCGGGCGACAAGTGGGTCAGCCTGCTGGGCGGCAGCATCTCGAGGCAGTGCCTGCAGTTGGGCCTCGTCGACGAGATCCACCTCGACGTCGTCCCCGTGCTCCTCGGGGCAGGGATTTCGCTGTTCGCAGGCCTCGGCACCCGTATCGACCTCGAGCGCCTCGAGACCTCTGCCTTCGCGAGCGAGACGCACCTCCGGTTCCGCGTCGCCGCGTCATCTCGCGCCGCCTGATCTACCCGCGGGGGTTTGTCAAGCGGGCTGTGCGGGCCACGCGGCCTGCGTACGTTCGAACACGACGAACGGAGGAGCGCATGAACGCCAACCCAGACCAGACGTCAGCGAGCGACGAAGGCACTCCCAAGCCCGGCGGACTCGGTAGGGACGGGACGATTCCAGACGATCCAGACGGCGTGGCCGCAGGACACACCGGCGAGCCGTCGACGTTCGAGCCGGAAGAGGACGAGCAGGCCTGATCGCCGGCTCGGAGAACCTCGAGGAGAGCATGATGAGCGACACCCCCATACCGCGGATCTCGCCGGGCGACACCAATCCCGCCAGCGACCTCAAGACCGACATCATCAAAGACGTCGAGCGCGAACACGAGATCACCGGCGACGTCGTCGGGCCCCGCAGCGACGAGATGCCCGACGACGAGCACGACGGCGACGAGTCCTGACGGCGTGCCATGACGGATGCCTCGACCCGAGGCATCCGCCCGTGGCGCTGTCACAGCACGACGAGAAAGCGGAGCACCGTGCTCGCCTTCGGCAGAGGCAGCGCTGCGGGCACACAGTGTCCGCAGGGCGCGCCATGATGGGCGGGTGGATGTCACAACCCTGCGTGCCTCGCGGCTGCGCTCGCACCGGCTGAGCGCTCCCGCCTCGACCGTCGCCGACGCCGCAACCCATATGCTCGCAACGCAGGCCCAGGAGTTCTGGGGCGGGCGCTGGGCGCTCGCCGCCCGCACGCGCGGGCGCACGACGATAGGCGACGTCGACGCCGCGTTCGACCGCGGCGAGATCGTGCGCTCGTGGACCATGCGCGGCACGATCCACGCGATCCCCGCCCGCGACCTCGCGTGGGTGCTGTCGATCACGGGCGACCGGCAGCTGCGGCAGGCGGCGAGCATCCGCCGGCGCGAGGGCATCGACGCCGATGAGGTCGCGCGCGCCGCCGCAGCCGTGCGC
>NZ_RRYE01000162.1 GCF_004010105.1 Microbacterium sp. CPCC 204701 | reverse complement strand
CTCCCGCGGGTGCGGCGGTGCCGGTGGCGAGGGCCACCAGTTCGCGTCGCTCCAGCCGCGTCAGCGCGCGGTCGAGTGACGAGGGATCGAGCAGCCCCTCCGCGGCGTCGAAGAAGTCATGCCAGCCGACCTGCGGCGAGACGCCGCGCGCCGCGAGCGTCTCGGCGAGCGCGGCATCGCCGCGAGCGGCGAGCCACGTCGCGAGGGCGCGCGCGTCGGAGACCAATCGATTCAGCCTCCGCGGTTGGCCCGCGTCCTTCGGACGAAGCTCATGATGAGGACCGTGAGCATGAGGACGAACGCGACGATCGGCGCGATGTAGACCAGCACGCCGATGAGAGGCCAGATGCCGGTGCGCATATCCGCGTCCGTGGCGCTGCCGATCATGATCGCGAAGAAGCACGCGATCGAGAGCGCGAGCAGGCCCAGCGACATGAAGGCGAGGACGCGATCGATGCGGCGGACCGGGACGTCGCCAGGGGTGTTCGTGCTCATCCGCTCCAGCCTACTCGCCCGCCCGCACGCGGCGGCGCCACGGGCCGCTGGCGGGCTCGACATGCGAGGGTGCACGGTGCGGCAGGACGGTAGGCTACTGGCGTGGGGACGGACCGTGTCCTCGCATTCGTCATGCTCTGTTTCGCCCGCGACGATCGCGAGCGCCGTCAACCAGCGAGGTTCCGATGCCCACCGGCAAGGTCAGGTTCTACGACGAGGAGAAGGGGTTCGGCTTCATCACCTCCGATGAAGGTCAGGACGTCTTCCTGCACGCCACCGCCCTGCCCGCCGGCACACCGCCGCCCAAGGCCGGGACGAAGCTCGAGTTCGGCATCGCCGACGGCAAGCGCGGCCCGCAGGCGCTGTCGGTCCGTGTCGTCGAGGCGCCGGTGAGCCTCGCGAAACGCACCCGCAAGCCCGCCGACGACATGGCGATCATCGTGGAAGACCTCGTGAAGCTGCTCGACAGCATCGGCGGCGACCTCCGCCGCGGCCGCTACCCCAGCGGCTCGCACGCCAAGAAGGTCGCCGCGGTGCTGCGCAAGGTGGCTGATGAACTCGACGCCTGATCCGGCCGAGTCCGCCGACGACGCCGACGCCCCTGAGGTGCCCGGCGATTCGGATGACCGCCAGGACGACACGACGACGGATGCCGAGGAGTCCGTGGCACCGCAACCCGTCGAGGCCGACGTGCTGCCCGACCAGGCGCTGCTCGAGGCACACGACCTCGCGCTCGCCGCCCTCCGCGAGATCACGCCCGAGGCGACGATCGGCGAGCCTGCCGGGTATCGCGTAGAGGAGGACGGCGTGGTGTCGCTGCGCTTCACCAACCGCCTCGCGGGTTACCCCGGCTGGTACTGGACCGTGAGCCTCGCGCGCGTGGAAGGGGCCGAGCCGACAGTCCTCGAGGTTGAGCTGCTGCCCGGCGACGGCGCGCTGCTCGCGCCCGACTGGGTGCCGTGGGCCGTCCGGCTGGCCGAGTATCACGCCACGCAGGCCGCGCTCGCCGCGGCCGCGCGCTCCACCGACGTCGATGCCGACGAGGACGACGGTGACGAAGACCTCGACGACGTGGATGACCTCGACGCGGCGGACTTCGACGACGACGGCTCCTCGATCCTGCACGCGGGCGACGTCGACGGCGTCGACATCGATGAGCTCGACGGGCCGACCGGGGACGACGATCTCGACGAAGCGGACGAGGACGAGGACGACGACGACTCGGACGAGGACGACTACGACTACGACGACGTCGACGATGAGGACGGCGTCGACGATGAGGACGGCGTCGACGATGAGGACGGCGTCGACGACGAACCGGACGAGGAAGACGACGAGCCGGACGAGGACGAGTCGGACTGACGCGTCGCGGCGCCGGAGACGGTCGACCTCGCGCGCGGGCGAGCGCCCCATCGAGGCGATCGTCTCGTCGGCGCTGTCGCCCGCGCCCTCACCACTGGCCGACGATGCGGCGGATCAGCCCAGCCGCTCGACCGTGTAGTCGATGCAGCGGATGAGCTGACGCACGTCGTCCGGCTCGATCGAGACGAACGTCGCGATGCGCAGCTGGTTGCGGCCGAGCTTGCGGTACGGCTCGGTGTCGACGATGCCGCCCGCGCGCAGGCTCTTCGCCACGGCTGAGGCATCCACCGACTCGTCGAAGTCGACGGTCACCACGACGGGGGAGCGGTCCGCGGGATCGGCGACGAACGCCGTGGCGAACGCGGATGCCTCCGCCCAGTCGTAGAGCGCCCGCGAGGACTCGTGCGTGCGGGCGTCCGCCCACGGCAGCCCGCCGTTGGAGTTGATCCACGTGAGCTGCTCGTTCAGCAGGAACAGGGTCGCGAGCGCCGGGGTGTTGAGGGTCTGGTTCAGGCGCGAGTTGTCGATCGCCTGCTTCAGGCTCAGGAACTCCGGGATGTAGCGGCCGGATGCCGCGATCCGCTCGATCCGCTCGATCGCGGCCGGCGAGACCAGGGCGAACCACAGGCCGCCGTCCGATCCGAGGTTCTTCTGGGGTGCGAAGTAGTACACGTCGGCCTCGTGCGCCGAGAAGTCGATGCCGCCCGCGGCGCTCGTGGCGTCGATCACGGTGAGCGCGCCCTCGTCGCCGCTCACGCGCCGCACCGGCGCCGCGACGCCGGTCGAGGTCTCGTTGTGCGGCCACGCGTACACGTCCACGCCCTCCACCGGCTGGGGTGCGGTGCTCATGCCGGGCGCGACCTCGCGGACGTCCGGGGCCTCGAGCCACGGCGTCTTCGCCGCCTTGGCGAACTTGCCGCCGAACTCGCCGAACACCAGGTGCTGGCTGCGCCTCTCGATGAGCCCGAACGCGGCGGCGTCCCAGAAGGCCGTCGAACCGCCGTTGCCGAGGATCACCTCGTACCCCTCCGGGATGCGGAAGAGCTCGCGCAGCCCGGCGCGCACCTGGCCGACGAGGTCCTTGACCGGCGCCTGCCGGTGGGAGGTGCCCAGCAGCGCCGCGCCGCGGCCCGCGAGCGCCTCGAGGTGGGCGGAGACGACCTTCGACGGGCCGCATCCGAACCGACCGTCGGCAGGCAGGATCTCCCGGGGCAGGACGACAGGGGGCTGCGCGGTGTGGGACATGGCTCGATTCTAGGGAGCGCCGCGTCGTCCTCCTCGCGCATGACGGGCCATGACCCCCGCGCGGGGACCGGGCCGCCGCGGCGCCGATGGCAGAAGATAGGCTGTCCTTACCCCTTCTGACATCGAGGACACCGCGACATGACCGACCTGATCGACACCACCGAGATGTACCTCCGCACGATCCTCGAGCTCGAAGAGGAGAACATCGTTCCGCTGCGGGCACGCATCTCGGAGCGCCTGGGGCACTCGGGCCCGACCGTGTCGCAGACGATCGGGCGCATGGAGCGCGACGGCCTCGTCGTGGTCTCCGAGGACCGCACCCTCGAGCTCACCGATGCCGGCCGTCAGAAGGCGGTCGACGTGATGCGCAAGCACCGCCTCGCCGAGCGCCTGCTGTCGGACGTGATCGGCCTGGACTGGGCCTACGTGCACGAAGAGGCCTGCCGCTGGGAGCACGTCATGAGCGAGCAGGTCGAGCGCCGCCTCGTCGAGCTGCTGGGCCACCCGACCGAGTCGCCGTACGGCAACCCGATCCCGGGCCTCGACCAGCTCGGCGACCTGCCCACGAACGGCTTCGAGCAGGGTGTGGTCGGGCTCGTCCGCCGGCTCAATGACGCCGGAGAGCCGATCAGCGGCACGGTCCGCCGCCTCGCCGAGCCCGCCCAGGTCGACCCCGAGCTGCTGCAGCAGCTCAAGGGCGCAGGCGTCGTGCCGGGCGCGAGCGGCGACTACCGCTACAACGAGGGCTACGTGCTGGTGCAGATGCACGGCAGCGACGAGGGCCTCGAGCTCCCCGTCGAGGTCGCGTCGCACATCTTCCTCGTCGACGAGACACGCTGATCCAGCGGGATGCCGCACCCGCGGCATCCGTGATCCTTCAGGGGTCGGACCGCTCGCGGAACAGCCCCTCCAGGGACTTGCCAGGCGCGTGGCGTGACATATTCGTTACCTTCGGGTAGCCTCGAACAGTCCACCAGGCGAGAAGCCCGCCGACCGGACCCCGCGTGGATTGCCTCATCGGCTCGTCGTCCACATGTGGTGAAACCCGCACATCGTGCCCCGACACCGAGTGCTGACGAGCCAGCGCCGCCCGGCGCAGAGGCGCCGGAGGACCCAGTTTGGCTGAAGATATCGAGTCGCACGCGAACGCGTCAGAGAACGCAGCGACGAGTCCCGCTCGTCGCGAGCGCCATCGCAAGACCCCCGCGAGGCGACCGCAGAGCGCCGCACCTGCGAAGTCCGCACCCACCGCACCCACCGCATCCGTCGCGCGTTCCACCGCTCCCAAGAAGGCGAGCCGCGTCGCCAAGCCGCTGCGCAGCCTGGTGATCCTGAGCATGGTCGGAGGACTCGTCGCCACCGTGGCGATTCCCGCCTTCGCGTCCGGATCGTGGCGCCCCCAGGCCGAGGCGGTCACGCTGCAGCAGATGGCGGTGGATGACGCGCAGGAGTTCGTCGCCGCCTCGGACGCGACCTCGATCGAGCTCTCGCGCGAGAGCTACTCCGCCACCACGGCCGAAGAGATCGAGAAGAAGAAGGCCGAGGAGGCCGCTGCCGAGCGTGCGCGGCAGATGGCGAAGCTCGCCTCCGCCTCGTCGATCGGGTCGAACATCGCCCTCACGTCGCCCGGCAGTGGCGAGGTTCGCTGGCCCATCCTGAACTTCACCAAGGGCCGCGGCCTGTGGGACTCGGGCTACCACCAGGGCGTCGACCTGCTCGCGAACTGCGGCGAGCCCCTTTACGCGGCGGCGGCGGGCGTCGTCAAGGTCTCGCAAGAGAGTCACGGCGGCTACGGCGTCGCGGTCACGATCGACCACGTCCTCGGCGGCCAGCGCGTGAACACCCTGTACGGCCACATGACTTACGGCAGCCGTCAGGTCGTCTCGGGCCAGACGGTCGAGGCGGGCCAGCTCATCGGCGTCGTCGGCAGTACCGGCAGCTCGACCGCATGCCATCTCCACTTCGAGGTGCACATCAACGGCGGAGTCGTCGACCCGTGGGCCTGGTTGCAGTCCAACGCCGGCTGAGCCTGTCGAAGCCCGAGCCTGTCGACGCCTGACCTCGATCCGCTGACACCGATGCCCTCGCCCGCTCGCCGGGCGGGGGCATCCGTTCGCCGACACGCTACGCGCCGTTCACGGCGGTTGCGGCCCTCGCTCGCTGGACGTGCGTTAGCCTGAGATCCGACGCTGAGAGAGCGGAGGGAGCCGATGGACTGCACACCACGCATCCGAACCATGGATGCGCTTGGACGCCTCGTCCTTCGGCATTGCACGAGCGGATGCCGCGGCATTGCCGTGGCGCCAGGGCGCTGTCTGTGAGACAGCGCCTTTTTTCATGCCCCTGAGCCCTCGATCGTCGAACGATTCGAATCACCGGGAAGCCGTCCCGGCCGTTCGAGAGGATGATCAATGCGCACACTGGTGCTCAACGCGGGCTATGAGCCGCTCGCCGTCGTGTCGTTCAAGCGGGCGCTCGTGCTCGTGATGAACGAGAAGGCCACTGTCGTGGAACACATCGAGAGCGATCCGGTGTGGGGAGGCAGACGCGCGTACGAACGCCCGGCCGTGATCATCCTGACGCGGTACGTCCGGGTTCCCGGCGGTCGTCGCGTGCCGGTGACGCGACGGGGCGTGCTGCGCCGCGACAGCCACCGCTGTGCGTACTGCGGCAAGGCCGCGTCGACGATCGACCACGTGCTGCCCCGGTCGCGCGGCGGCGGCGACTCGTGGGAGAACCTCGTCGCGTGCTGCCTGCGCTGCAACAACGTCAAGGGCGACCGCACCCCGCAGGAGATGAACTGGGAGCTGCGCTTCACGCCGCTTCCGCCGCGCGGCGGGCAGTGGACGGTCCGGGGCACGGAGCGCACCGACCCTCGCTGGGAGCCGTATCTCGCGCTGGCCGCGTAGACCTTCATGTCGGCATTGAAGTATCGAACATAACTGTCGGAAGGCGGCGGTATTCTCATTCCCTGCGATTGAAGATCTAGAACATTTGTTCTAGTCTGTGGGAATGAGGGTGGTCGTGCAACCCACGGCACAGCACGTGCAACAGCCGGTCGAGCAGAACCCGGCGACCGAGGTCGCCAGGCTGCGCGCGCAGCTCGAGCGCGTGCAGGGTCGCCGACTGGGCGCCCCGGTGCTGCCGGTGCTGCCTGCCCTTGCATCGCTGCTTCCCGGGGGCGGACTGCGTCCGGGCACGGCCTATTCGATCCCGCGCTCGACGTCGCTGCTGCTGGCGCTGCTGGCGCAGCCATCGCAGTCCGGATCGTGGTGCGGAGTCGTCGGGATGCCGCGCCTCGGCGTCGAGGCCGCCGAGGGGATCGGGGTCGACCTGTCGCGGCTCGTGCTCATCCCCGATCCGGGCGCGCGCTGGCTCGCGGTGACCGCGACCGTGGCCGAGGTGCTGCCGGTGGTGGCGGTG
>NZ_RRYE01000161.1 GCF_004010105.1 Microbacterium sp. CPCC 204701 | reverse complement strand
CCGCGACCGCGCGCTGCGCCCCGAGGTGATCGTCCGCACCTGACGCCGCGGGGCTCGGGCGCTGTGGCCGGCGCCCACGGCGTCGCACCCTCCGTGAGCGAGCCGGTCACCGTCACCGTGCAGGTGTGGGGCCCAGCGCGCGGTGGCCGTCGCCCCCCGCGCGGGATGTCTTCGGATGCTCGCGCCTCGCGGTCGTGCGGCATCCGAAATCAGGTGATCTGGCGAGTGCAGGACCTTCTGGTCGCAGATCGTCCTGCGTAGGCCAGATCACCTGTTTTCGCACAAGCGGCGCGTGGGGGTGTGGGGGGCGACGGATGCCGCGAATCAGGGTCTTGCGCTCTCGCACGGATCGGGGCACGATGTGGGAAAGCGGTTGCCGGAGTGTTGACGGTGATTCCATCGGGAGATGAAACGTATCACTCCCTCGGCGACCGCCTCCGGGGTCCCCCAGGTCCCGGCATCCGAAGATCGCTCGAAGGAGAGTGTGACGTGCGAAAGCCGTTGTCGAAGATCGGAACCCTGTCCCTGGCCGCGGCCGTGGGGCTGTCCCTGTTCGGGATGAGCCCGCCAGCCACGGCCGCCGTCGCCGCATCCCCGCCCGCGGACTCGGCCGACCTCCGCCCGGTGGAGTACCTGACGCGCGGGCTGGTCGCCGCGCAGGTGCAGGGCGGGGTGTTCCTGAGCTGGCGATTCCTCGGCGACGAGCCCGACGGTCTGTCGTGGAACGTGTACCGCAAAGACGGCGACGCGGCCTTCGCGAAGATCGCCACCATCGCCCCGCGCGCCGTGCAGCCCGAGAGCGCCTACCCGACGAACCCGGGCGTGGTGAAGGAGAACACCACTCCGTCGAACTACACCGATCCCGACGGCACGGTCGCCTCGATCTACGAGGTGGCCGCGGTCGTCGACGGCGTCGAGGGCGCCCGCGAGGGCATGAGCGCCCCGATGCTCTCGAGCCTCTCGGGCCAGGCCGGGCAGGCCGGCCGAGGAGCGGTGCACTACATCCCCCTCAAGCCTGCGCCCGCACCCGTGCCGCTCGCGCATTTCATGTATCGCGGATTCCGGTTCGGACCGGGCACCGGCCTGAACCCGGCGAACATGGTGATCCCCGGCACAGGTGCGCAGCACTGGCACGTCGTCGACATGAACCTGCTGCGCGCGTTCCGCGAGCCCCACGACGCGCAGACGCGGGTGACGGCCGAGCAGCTGGGTGGCTGGGTCGACCAGCTCAACGCGCACAACGGCGAGACCTGGCAGCCGACGGCACAGCTTGACCCCGACGGTCTCATCGGCGACGCCCTGTACGCCGAGCTCGAAGGCAAGTTCATCCAGTACGTCGAGAACCTCGACAGCGGAGTGAAGCTGCCGTACGCGAAGACCGGATCCGGTGCGATCCACACCTCGCAGAGCGCCTCGTATTCCACGCACGACATGACAGTGGGCGACTTCGACGGCGATGGCGAGTACGAGATCGTCGTGAAGTGGCGCAGCACCCAGCAGGACCCGATGTACTCCGAGCCGATCTTCGGCGGCAGCAACACCACGACCGCGCCTGAGTACATCGACGTCTACAAGCAGGACGGCACGCTGCTGTTCCGCGTCGACATGGGGTACAACGTCCGAGCCGCGAACGACCACGAGACGACGCTGTTCGCCGAGGACTTCGACGGCGACGGCAGGTCCGAGCTCATGCTCAAGACGGCTCTCGGCACTCGGATCGGCAACTGGGACGAGGGGTCGCAGTCGGTCGTCTACCCCGAGACGCTCGAGACCGTCGTCGGCGGCGAAGACGGACTGAACGCGACCACCGAGAGATTCAAGGAGTACTTCGCAACCGGTGACGAGGAGGCCCTCGACACGTACTGGTCGCTTCTGAACAGCTTCACCATCAGCTACCGCAGCCCGACAGTCGGCGGTGGCAACGACGGGCCCAACGACCCGGCGCTGAAGCGGTGGATCAAGACGTACCACGTCGGGCCGATCGGTCCCGCCAAGGACGACCAGGAGTTCTTCTCGGCCTTCGAGTGGGATGCCGAAGCCGCCCAGGGCACGCTCGTCGACAGCGAGCCGTATCCGCACACCTACCAGGCGAGTGTCGACGGCGAGAACTGGGCCATGACGCCGGCCACCCAGCGCGGCAACTACGCCTACCTGGCGTTCCCCGGTCCCGGTGCGGGTACGTCGGCGAGCGACTACAAGGCGCAGATCATGGCCGAGTCCGAGGCCTACTGGCTCGAGAACCCCTGGAAGGCCGCCTCGTGGGGTGACGCGCAGGGCAACCGCGCCAACCGCTACGTCGGTGTCGTGGCAGCGCTCGACGGCGTCAGCCAGTACGCGGTGTCGCAACGCGGCTACTACCATCGGACGACGCTCGCCGCCTTCAACATCGTCGACGGCGAGGTCAACCTCCAGGCGACCTTCGACTCGGCCGACCCGCAGTTCTGGTCGCTGGGCGGGAGTGCGTACGACTACCAGAACCGCGGAAACCACGACACCAAGGCAGCCGACCTCGATGGAGACGGCTGGGACGAAGTCGTGATCAAGGCGATGGTCCTCGGCCTGAACCCCGACAAGAGCAAAATCCTGCCGAAGGTGCTCAACGGCGACGTGATGCCCACGATCGAGGGTCTGAACAGCGTCCCGCCGGTCGCGGGGAGCTTTCAGTTCGCCACTGATGAGGTGAGGAGCAACCCGCTGAACGTCTGGGCGCCGCTGCGGCACGGTGACCGCACCGCGCTGCTTCCGGTCGACAAGGACGACAAGATCATGATGTGGTCCGGCAGTGAGGAGCACCTCCTCGACGACATCCGCACCGGCCGGCATCTCGGCTGGATCCCCGGGCCCGAAGCCCACGATCCCATGAAGGGCAAGCGGCTGAACGAGCAGGGAGAGGTCGTCCACGAGAACTCGCTCCTCTACGGCGCGTATCAGGGCAGCGACGACGAGGGCAGCGTCGCGGGCAACTACTCCAACCGCTGGCCAGGGGCGCAGGCAGGCTCGGCGGCGTCGACGAGGGAGGTCCGGAGCCTGGTCACAGGGGAGGTCCTGACGACGACGGGCACGGCGCGCGGCATCGCACAGGGCCAGAACGCCATCTGGTTCGGCTCGGGCCTGACCCACATGGGCGTGAACGGAGCGACGATCAACCGCATCAACGATCAGACCTTCGCGGCGACCTCGTACCTCGCGACAGGCATGACATCGACCGGCAACAAGAGCACTCCGACACTGAAGGCCGACATGTTCGGCGACTGGCGCGAGGAGCTGATCCTGCGGGCGAGTGGCAATCGCCTGGGCATCGTGACGACCCTCGCGCCCACCGAGTACGGCATCCGCACGCTGATGCACGACCCGATGTACCGCCTCGGCGTGGCCAGCAAGAACAACGGCTACGACCAGGTCGGCTTCGCGAGCTTCTACCTCGGCGATGAGGCCCCGCTTCCCGCAATGCGGACCGACATCGCGGTGCCGAGGTACGAGCTGTCCGAGACGACGGTGTCGGTGCCCCGCACCGAGGTCGTCTCCGCACAGAAGGTGCCGGTCACCATGAAGGTCGCGGCACCGCTGCCTGTCGCCGGCGCGACGGTGCAGCTGCTCGTGGACGGCGAGCCCGTCGGCGAGCCGCTGGCGCTGAACAAGAAGGGCGTCGCTCGCCTGGTGATCGGCCCGCTCGAGGCAGGGACGCACGAGCTCACAGCGGAGTTCTCCGGCGTCACGCCGCAGACCGCCGGGGTCGACGGCGTCGCGCCCTCGGTCAGCGAGCCGCTCACGGTGACGGTCCGACCCGTCGGCGGCGGCAAGCCGTAGCCGACCAGCCCTGGCCTGTGCGGTGCGGACGTCCTCGGATGTCCGCGCCGCGCGGTCGCGGCATCCGTCGTTCCCGCGCACCCGCGAAAACAGGTGATCTGGCGAGCGCAGGACGTTTCGGTCGTCGATCGTCCTGCGTAGCGCAGATCACCTGTTTTCGCGGGGTGTGTGGGGGTGGATGCCTCAGTCCGAAGCCCGACCGGGGCCGACGGCGAGGGGGACGGGGGGCTCAGCCGTGCGGGGCGGTGCTGCCGCGCACCACGAGGTGCGTGGCGAGGTCCATGCGGAGGGTATCGACCGCGGCGCCGTCGGCCAGCCGCAGCGCGAGGCGCGTCGCCTCCTCGCCCATCCGCCGCAGCGGCTGGTGCACGGTGGTCAGCTGCGGGCTCATCCACCGCGACAGAGCGATGTCGTCGTATCCGACCACCGAGAGGTCGTCGGGCACGCGGAGACCTGCGGCCGCGCCGGCGGCGATCGCGCCGAGGGCCTGCAGATCGCTGCCGGCGAAGATCGCGGTCGGGGGGTCGGCGAGCGCCAGCAGTTCGCGCGCGTGGCGCTCGCCGCCACCCGGGTGGAAGTCGCCGAACCGGATGAGCTCGGGATCGATCGGGATGCCGGCCGCGTTCATCGCCGACCGGTACCCGTCGACGCGGGCCAGCGAGCACATCATGTCTTCGGGTCCGGTGATCGCGGCGATGCGCCGGTGACCGAGCTCGATGAGGTGGCGCGTGGCCATGAGTCCGCCCGACCAGTTCGCCGAACCGACCGACGGGACGTCGGGGGAAGGATCGCCCGCGGGGTCGACGATGACGAAGGGGATGCCGCGCGAGTGGAGCTTCTCGCGGAAGCGCTCGGCGATGTCGGAGAAGACGAGCACGACACCGACGGGCCGCCGCCGCAGCACGCCGTCGATCCAGTCGGCCGACGGCGCGTGGCGGTCGCCGCTGACGGTGAGCACCACGGAGAGCCCGGCGGCGTGGGCGACATCCTCGACGCCCTCGATGACCTCCATCGACCAGCTCGGCTCGAGTTCGTGGAACACCAGCTCGACGAACTCGTTGCGCTGGCGCACGCTCCGCCGGGTGTAGCCATGCCGTGCCAGGTGCTCCTCGAGCCGGACGCGGGTCGCCGGCGCCACATCGGTGCGGCCGTTGAGCACCTTCGACATGGTCGCGAGCGACACGCCGGCCTCGGCGGCGATCTCTGCCAGGGTGACGCGCGGGCTCTCGCTCATGGAGAGATGTTACTCCTCGAAACTCTCGTGAACCGCGGCGAAACTCGTTCGATCGATCGCTGGACGCGGCATCCATCATGGTATAGGTTGTCGTCAGCAACATTTACCGCGAAGGAGCGTCATGCCCACCCCAACCCGCGCCGACAAGTTCTCGTTCGGCCTCTGGACCGTCGGCTACAACGGCACCGACCCGTTCGGCGGACCGACGCGCCCCGCCCTCGACGTCGTGCACGTCGTCGAGAAGCTCTCGGAGCTCGGCGCGTACGGCCTCACCTTCCACGACGACGACCTGTTCGCCTTCGGCTCGACCGACGCCGAGCGTCAGACCCAGATCGACCGGCTCAAGGGCACCCTCGCCGACACCGGCCTCATCGTGCCGATGGTGACGACGAACCTCTTCTCGGCGCCGGTGTTCAAGGACGGCGGCTTCACCTCGAACGACCGGGCCGTGCGCCGCTATGCGCTGCGCAAGGTGTTCCGCCAGCTCGACCTCGGTGCCGAGCTCGGCGCCAAGACCTTCGTGATGTGGGGCGGTCGCGAGGGCGCCGAGTACGACTCCGCGAAAGACATCCGCGCGGCACTCGAGCGCTATCGCGAGGCCGTCAATCTCCTGGGGCAGTACGTCGTCGACAAGGGCTACGACATCCGCTTCGCGATCGAGCCGAAGCCGAACGAGCCCCGCGGCGACATCCTGCTGCCGACGCTCGGCCACGCGATCGCGTTCATCGACTCGCTCGAGCGCCCGGAGCTCGTGGGTCTGAACCCCGAGGTCGGCCACGAGCAGATGGCGGGCCTGAACTTCGCCGCCGGCATCGCGCAGGCGCTGTACCACGGCAAGCTCTTCCACATCGACCTCAACGGCCAGCGCGGCATCAAGTACGACCAGGACCTCGTCTTCGGCCACGGCGACCTGCACAACGCGTTCGCCCTCGTCGACCTGCTCGAGAACGGCGGCCCCGGCGGCGTGCCCGCATACGACGGCCCCCGCCACTTCGACTACAAGCCCTCCCGCACCGAGGACGAGAAGGGCGTGTGGGAGTCGGCTGCCGCGAACATGCGCACGTACCTGCTGCTGAAGGAGCGCGCCGCCGCCTTCCGCGCCGACCCCGAGGTGCAGGAAGCGCTCGAAGCCGCCCGCGTGCCCGAGCTGTCGGTGCCCACCCTCGGCGAGGGCGAGACGTACGAGGACTTCCTCGCCGACCGCTCGGCCTACGAGGACTTCGACCCCGGCGCCTACCTCGGCGGCAAGGGCTTCGGGTTCGTCCGCCTGCAGCAGCTCGCGACCGAGCACCTGCTCGGCGCCCGCGGCTGAGGCGTTCGTCGATGCGGCGGCCGGGCTTGCGCGCTCGGCCGCCGCATCCGTCTGATCCGTGTGGGCCCCATCGCGAGGCCGCCCTGGCGCCTTCCTGCCGCCAGGAGTCCTCGACCGAGAACTCGGACAGCCGGGGCCGGAGTCGGGACATGAGGAGAGGTCGAGGGCGATGACGCTGGTGATGGGAGTCGATTCGTCGACGCAGTCGTGCAAGGTCGTGATCACGGATGCCGAGACGGGCGCC
>NZ_RRYE01000160.1 GCF_004010105.1 Microbacterium sp. CPCC 204701 | reverse complement strand
CGACGCCGAAGGCGCCGACACCCCGAGCCGCGGCCGCGGCCGGAACCGCAGCCGCAACCGCAACCGCGGGCAGAGCGGCCACAACGGCGACCGTCCGAACGGTCAGGCCGCTGCACCGGCCGAAGCCGCGAAGCCCGAGCAGTCCGACGACGACCAGACCGCCCAGGGCGGGGCGAGGGGCCGGCAGCGCAACAAGCGCCGCGGGCAGAGCGCCGCCGACGAGTTCGAGACCGAGATCGGCGAGGACGACGTCCTGATCCCGATCGCCGGCATCCTCGACGTGCTCGACAACTACGCGTTCGTGCGCACCACCGGCTACCTGCCCGGCCAGAGCGACGTGTACGTCTCGCTCGGCCAGGTCAAGAAGTACAACCTGCGCAAGGGCGACGCCGTGGTCGGCGCCATCAAGCAGCCGCGCGAGGGCGAGCAGTCCAGCCGCCAGAAGTACAACGCGCTCGTCAAGGTCGACGCGGTCAACGGCCTGTCGGTCGAGGATGCCGCCACCCGCGTCGAGTTCGGCAAGCTCACCCCGCTCTACCCGCAGGAGCGCCTGCGCCTCGAGACCGCGCCCGAGAAGCTCACGCAGCGGATCATCGACCTGGTGGCGCCGATCGGCAAGGGCCAGCGCGGCCTCATCGTCGCGCCGCCCAAGGCCGGCAAGACCATCGTGCTGCAGCAGATCGCCAACGCGATCGCGACCAACAACCCCGAGGTGCACCTCATGGTCGTGCTCGTCGACGAGCGCCCTGAAGAGGTGACCGACATGCAGCGCACGGTCAAGGGCGAGGTCATCGCCTCGACCTTCGACCGCCCCGCCGAGGACCACACCACGGTCGCCGAGCTCGCCATCGAGCGCGCCAAGCGCCTGGTCGAGCTCGGTCGCGACGTGGTCGTGCTGCTCGACTCGATCACCCGCCTGGGCCGTGCCTACAACATCTCGGCACCGACCTCGGGCCGCGTGCTCACCGGCGGTGTCGATGCCTCGGCACTGTACCCGCCGAAGCGCTTCTTCGGCGCCGCGCGCAACATCGAGAACGGCGGATCGCTCACGATCCTCGCGACCGCTCTCGTCGAGACCGGTTCCAAGATGGACGACGTGATCTTCGAGGAGTTCAAGGGCACCGGCAACAGCGAGCTGCGCCTGAACCGCCAGCTCGCCGACAAGCGCATCTTTCCCGCGGTCGACGTCAACGCTTCGTCGACGCGTCGCGAAGAGATGCTGCTCTCGCCCGACGAGGTCAAGATCACCTGGAAGCTGCGTCGCGCGCTGGCCGGCCTCGAGCCCCAGCAGGCCCTGGAGGTCGTGCTCGGCAAGCTCAAGGAGACCCAGTCGAACGTCGAGTTCCTGGTGCAGATGCAGAAGTCGATCCCCGCGCCCGCGCGCGACGGGCACGGCGGCGGCAACAGCCACGCGCACGACAACAGCATCCGCTGAGCCTTGTCGAAGCATGATCCTGGGATGTTCGAGTCGGTCAAGGGGCTGATCGAGGAGCACGCCGCGGTCCAGGCCGAGCTGTCCGACCCCGCCGTACACGCCGATGCGGCGCGGGCCAAGCGGGTGAACCGGCGCTACGCCGAGCTCTCGCGCATCGTGAAGGCGCACGAGGACTGGCTCGCGGCATCCGACGATCTCGACGCGGCGCGCGAGCTCGCCCGTGAGGATGAGGCGTTCGCCGAGGAGGTTCCCGCGCTCGAGGCGAAGCTCGCCGAGGCGCAGGAACGGCTGCGGCGGCTTCTGATCCCCCGCGATCCCGACGACGCGCGCGACGTCATCATGGAGATCAAGCAGGGGGAGGGCGGCGCCGAGTCGGCGCTGTTCGCCGCGGACCTGCTGCGGATGTACCTGCAGTACGCCGCGTCGAAGGGCTGGAAGACCGAGCTGCTCGAGCGCAACGAGTCCGACCTCGGCGGCTACAAGGACGTCCAGGTCGCGATCAAGGGCGCTTCGAGCGACCCCGCTCAGGGCGTGTGGGCGCACCTGAAGTACGAGGGCGGCGTGCACCGCGTGCAGCGCGTGCCCGCCACCGAGTCGCAGGGCCGTATCCACACGTCGACGACCGGGGTGCTGGTGTTCCCCGAGGTCGACGAGCCGGAAGAGATCCACATCGACCCGAACGATCTCAAGATCGATGTGTTCCGCTCGTCGGGCCCCGGCGGTCAGTCCGTCAACACGACCGACTCGGCGGTGCGCATCACGCACCTTCCGACCGGGATCGTGGTGTCGATGCAGAACGAGAAGTCGCAGCTGCAGAACCGCGAGGCGGGCATGCGCGTGCTGCGGGCCCGGCTGCTCGCCAAGCAACAGGAGGAGCTCGAGGCGGCGGCATCCGATGCCCGCAAGTCGCAGATCCGCGGCATGGACCGCTCCGAGCGCATCCGCACGTACAACTTCCCCGAGAACCGCATCGCGGACCACCGCACCGGCTACAAGGCCTACAACCTCGACCAGGTCATGGACGGTGCCCTCGACCCGCTCATCGAGTCCGCGATCCACGCCGACGAAGAGGCGCGGCTGGCCGCTCTCGGCTCCGACGCCTGACGTCGTAGAGTCGCCTGTGGTTCGGCTCGCAGTACGCATGCCAAGAGGGGCGCGCGACACGCCGATGTCACGCCCGGGATCGCAGAGTCATCCTGCGTCACGAGCGCCGGCATAGTCCGGGAGACGTCGACGGATGCCGAGTCCCCGGGCCGCGGCATCCGTCAGATGACGTACTCGGGTGCGGTCAGCAGCGCCCGGGTGTCTTCGCCGATGCGGCGGGCGCGAGGCTTGGCGGGCACGCCGACGAGCACGCTGTCTGCCGGCGCGTCCTTGGTGACGACGGCGTTGGCGCCGACGACCGAGCCTGCACCGACCGTGACGGGGCCGAGGATCTTCGCGCCCGCGCCGACCGCGACGCCGTCGCCGATGGTGGGGTGACGCTTGCCGCCCTCGCGCTGCCGGCCGCCGAGCGTCACGCCGTGGTACAGCAGCACGTCGTCGCCGACCTCGGCTGTCTCGCCGATCACGACACCCATGCCGTGGTCGATGAAGAAGCGGCGGCCGATCGTCGCGCCGGGGTGGATCTCGATGCCGGTGAGCCAGCGCGTCACCTGCGAGCCGGCGCGGGCGAGGAAGCGCATCCGCCGCGTCCACAGCGCGTGCCACAGCCGGTGGGACCAGATGGCGTGGAGACCGGGATAGAGCAGCGCGATCTCGAAGCCGCTGCGGGCGGCGGGGTCGCGCAGCTTGGCCGCTGCGACGTCCTCGCGGACGCGCGCGACGAATCCGATGCGTTCGCTCACTTCTTGTCGGCCTCCGGTTCGCGCAGGTGCTCGTAGAGCGCAGTGGACAGGTATCGCTCGCCCGAGTCGGGCACGATGACGACGATCCTCCTGCCCTCGGCTTCGGGGCGTGCGGCGATCTCGAGGGCCGCCCAGACGGCCGCCCCGGCAGACATCCCCGCGAGGATGCCCTCACGTGTCGCGAGCGCCCGCGCCGTGCGGATCGCGTCGTCGAACCCGACGTCGAAGATCTCGTCGACGACCGAGCGATCCAGCACGTCCGGCACGAAGTTCGGCCCGATGCCCTGGATGCGGTGCCCGCCGGCGCGTCCTTCGGTGAGGACGGGGGAGTCCTCGGGCTCGACGAGCACGATCCGTGTCCCGGGGCTGCGCTCCTTGAGCACCTGGCCGACGCCGGTCACCGTGCCGCCGGTGCCCGAGCCCGCCACGAACCAGTCCACGCGGCCCTCGGTGTCGCGCCAGATCTCCTCGGCGGTGGTGCGGCGGTGGATCGCGGCGTTCGCCTCGTGCTCGAACTGGCGGGCCAGCACCGCGCCGGGGGTCTCGGCTGCGATCCGCTTGGCGGCCTCCACGGCCTCGGTCATGCCCTTGTACGGGTCGGTGAGCACGAGCTCCGCACCGTAGGCCTTCAGCAGCGTGCGGCGCTCCTTCGACATGGACGCCGGCATCGTGAGGATCACCCTGTAGCCGCGTGCGGCGCCGATGAGGGCCAGCGCGATGCCGGTGTTGCCGCTCGTCGACTCCACGATGGTCCCGCCGGGGACGAGCTCGCCTGCGGCCTCCGCGGCTTCGACGAGGGCGTAGCCGAGGCGGTCCTTGACCGACGAGCCCGAGTTGTAGAACTCGAGCTTCGCGAGCACCTCCGCGCCGAGACCCTCGGTGAGCGCGTTGAGGCGCACCAGCGGTGTCTCGCCGAACGCGGTGGTGATGTCGGAGTGGATGCCGGGCACGAACGCTCTTCTCAGGTCGGGGAACGACGACGGCGCGACGGCGTCCGAACGCGTCGTGGCGCGCGCCCGCAAGCCGCGGGTCTGGGGCAGAGCCCCAGAGGATCGCGCGTCGCGCCGTCGTGCGGGTTCAATCTTCCCGCAGATCCTCGAAGAGCGCAGTCGACAGGTACCGCTCGCCGGTGTCGGGCGCGACGACGACGATCTTCTTGCCGGCGTTCTCGGGGCGAGCGGCCAGCTGCAGGGCGGCCCACACCGCGGCGCCGCTCGAGATGCCGACGAGGATGCCCTCCTGGGCGGCGAGGTCGCGCGAGGTCGAGATGGCGTCCTCGAACTCGACCGTGACCACCTCGTCGAACACGTCGGTGTCGAGGATCGGCGGCACGAAGTTCGGGCCGATGCCCTGGATCTTGGCGGGACCGGGGGTGCCGGTCGACAGCAGCGGCGACGCCGACGGCTCGACGGCGACGACCCGCACGTCGGGCTTGCGCTCCTTGAGCACCTGACCGACGCCCGTGATGGTGCCGCCGGTGCCGACGCCCGCGACGAAGACGTCGACCTCGCCGTCGGTGTCGCGCCAGATCTCCTCGGCAGTGGTCTTGCGGTGGATCTCACGGTTCGCCTGGTTCTCGAACTGCTTGGCGAGGATCGCCCCCGGCGTCTCCGAGGCGATGCGCTCGGCCTCGGCGACCGCGCCCTTCATGCCTCCGGCGGGGTCGGTGAGCACGAGCTGAGCGCCGAAGGCCTTCAGCAGCACGCGGCGCTCCACCGACATCGACGACGGCATCGCGAGGATGACCTTGTAGCCGCGCGCGGCGCCGACCAGCGCCAGCGCGATGCCGGTGTTGCCGCTCGTGGCCTCGACGATGGTGCCGCCAGGCTGCAGCGCGCCGGATGCCTCCGCCGCATCGACGATCGCGATGCCGAGGCGGTCCTTCACGCTCGAGCCGGGGTTGTAGAACTCGAGCTTCGCGTACACCTCGGCGCCGGCGCCGTCGGTGACGCGGTTGAGGCGGACGAGCGGTGTGTTGCCGAAAGCGGCGGTGATATCGGGGTGGATGCCGGGCATGTCGATCGGCCTTTCGGGTGGGTTCGCTCGGGGTCGGATGCGGGACCCGGCGTCATCGCGCGGGACGCCATCAGCCTAGGGGAGCGGATCGGCCGAGTTACGACATGTGACGCCTGGGCTCGCGCGATACGAGGTGGGCGCTCCCGCGGCCCCTGAGATCCGTCCTCGCCGAGGCCGCCGGTCCCGCCGGTCGACGCGTAGGCTGAAGGCTCCATGTCGTCAGAGCGCTCCACCCCCGAGACCCTCTCCACTGCCCTCCGGGCCGCTGTCGAACGGCTCGCCGCAGCCGGCATCGCCGATCCCGCCGTCGACGCGGAGCTCCTCGCCGCGTTCGTCCTCGGAGTGACGCGTGGGGGAGTGCAAGCGGCGACCCTGCGAGGCGACGCCGTCCGCCCGGCGGAGGTCCGGCGGCTGGAGGAGCTCGTGACGCGCCGCGCGACCCGCGAGCCGCTCCAGCACATCACCGGCGTCGCGCCGTTCCGCCACCTCGAGCTGCGCGTAGGCCCCGGCGTGTTCGTGCCGCGGCCCGAGACCGAGGTCGTCGCCCAGATCGCGATCGATGCGCTGCGCGCCGCGGCATCCGAGTCTCCCGCCGCGGTCGATCTCGGCACCGGAAGCGGCGCGATCGCCCTGGCGATGGCGACCGAGGTGCCGCACGCGCGGGTGTTCGCCGCCGAGAACTCCGTCGACGCGTTCGTGTGGACGAAGGAGAACTTCGCGCGCATCGGCGCCGAGAACGCGCGTCTCGCGTTCATCGACCTCGAGCACGCGTTCCCCGAGCTCGGCGGCACCGTCTCTGTGGTCGCCTCCAATCCGCCGTACGTCCCGGATGCCGCGGTCCCGCGCGACCCGGAGGTCCGTTTCTACGATCCGCCCGCGGCGCTGTACGGCGGAGAGGACGGGCTCGACGTGGTCCGCGTGCTCAGCCGCGCGGGTCTGCGCCTGGCGCACCCCGGCGGGACGATCGTGATCGAGCACGGGGAGTGGCAGGGCGAGGCCATCCGCGACATCCTCGCCGCCGACGGGTGGCGCGCCGCGGCGACGCACCCCGACCTCACGATGAGGGACCGCGCGACGACCGCCCTGCGCCCATGACGCGGAGGGGCGCCGATCCCGTTCCCGTCGCCGCCCCCGACTAAACTCATGGGCGACATGTCCCCCATCTTCGACTGCCGCGATGAGGCCGAGCTGCTCACCGGCATGCGCCAGGCACGCCAGGCCATCGGCCGCGGCGACCTTGTGGTCCTCCCGACCGACACCGTGTACGGCGTCGCCGCTGACGCGTTCAACGCGGCGGCCGTCGCGCGGCTGCTCGCCGCGAAGGGCCGGGGGCGCCAGTCGCCGCCCCCCGTGCTCGTCGCCGGGCTCTC
>NZ_RRYE01000016.1 GCF_004010105.1 Microbacterium sp. CPCC 204701 | reverse complement strand
CGCGAGGGCGAGGCCATCCGCGCTGCCCTCGCCGCGATGGGTGCGGCACGTGCCGCCTCCGAGTGGGATCAGCTGCGCCAGCGGCGCGAGGTGCGCGCGGGCGTCAATCGGCTCGTGAACTTCGACGACGCCAATCTGCGGCGCTCCGCACAGGCGGCTGTGGCGGCATGCGCGCGCGTCGAGCGGGCGCTCGAGATCCTGGGCGACGAGGTCCCCGAGCACCTCCGCGAGGCCGGTGAGCTGCGGCTCGCGCACCGCGATGCGAGTCTTGACGAACTCGGCCATCACGCCGATCCGCCGCTCACCAAGGATGCCGTGGCCGGGCGCATCCGCCGTCTGCTGGCGATGGCAGACAAGAAGGCGGACGCCGACGGCCTGCCCGGCACCGAGTCTGCCGTGCCCGCCGGCATCGAGGACTGACGCAGCCTGTTCCGGGCTCGCAGTATTCACCCTGTCCCACGGGAAGCAACCCCCTCGTCGGGGCGTTGGCGCTCAGTAGGATGAAACCCGTCACCCTCGCAGCACCGGGGCTCTCGGCGCCGCGCCGACAGGAAGAAGAGAACATGGCGAAGTACACCCTGCCCGACCTCCCCTACGACTACGCCGCCCTCGAGCCGCACATCAGCGGCAAGATCATGGAGCTGCACCACAGCAAGCACCACCAGGCGTATGTGACCGGGGCCAACACCGCGCTCGAGCAGCTTGCCGAGGCTCGCGAGTCCGGCAGCCTCGCGAACGTGAACAAGCTCGAGAAGGACCTGGCGTTCAACCTCGGCGGTCACGTCAACCACTCGATCTTCTGGACGAACCTGTCTCCGGAGGGCGGCGGTGAGCCCGAGGGGGAGCTGCGCGCAGCGATCGATGAATTCTTCGGCGGATTCGACAAGTTCCAGGCCCACTTCACCGCTGCCGCCACCGGCATCCAGGGGTCGGGCTGGGCCGTCCTCAGCTGGGACCCGATCGGCGAGCAGTTGCTCATCCAGCAGCTGTTCGACCAGCAGAGCAACACCGCGCAGGGCACGATCCCGGTCTTCCAGCTCGACATGTGGGAGCACGCCTTCTACCTCGACTACCTCAACGTCAAGGCCGACTACGTCAAGGCGGTCTGGAACATCGCGAACTGGCAGAACGTCGCGCAGCGCCTCGAGGCCGCCCGCCAGAAGACCTCGGGCCTGCTGGTACTGTCATAGCAGGCGCGGCGTCCCGGCGGGACCGCTCGCCGGGACGCCGTTGTCCAGTCTGAATCGCACCAAACCGCGCATTCGCGCACGACACTTCTCAGGAGACACTCCGTGGCTGTCAAGATCGGCATCAACGGCTTCGGCCGAATCGGACGCAACTACCTCCGCGCGGCGCTCGCGCAGGGTGCGGACCTCGACATCGTGGCGGTGAACGACCTCACCGACAACAAGACTCTCGCCCATCTTCTGAAGTACGACTCGGTCGGCGGCCCGTTCAGCGAGTCCGTCTCGTACGACGGCGACTCGATCACCATCGGCGGCAAGTCCATCAAGGTCTTCGAGGAGCGCGACCCCGCGAACCTCCCGTGGGGCGAGCTCGGCGTCGACATCGTCATCGAGTCGACGGGGCGCTTCACCAAAGCCGAGGACGCGAAGAAGCACATCGCGGGCGGCGCCAAGAAGGTCCTCGTCTCGGCCCCCGCGACCGGTGACGACGTCACGATCGTCATGGGCGTGAACGAGGGCGAGTACGACCCCGAGAACCACGTCATCATCTCGAACGCGTCGTGCACGACCAACTGCCTCGCGCCCCTCGCGAAGGTCTTCAACGACGCGTTCGGCATCGAGCGCGGCTTCATGATGACCGCCCACGCGTACACGGCCGACCAGAACCTGCAGGACGGACCGCACGGCGACCTGCGCCGTGCCCGCGCCGCCGCGATCAACATCGTCCCGGCCTCGACCGGTGCGGCCAAGGCCATCGGCCGCGTGCTGCCCGAGCTCAACGGCAAGCTCAGCGGCTCCTCCTATCGCGTCCCGGTCCCGACGGGCTCGATCGTCGACCTGACGATCATCACCCCGACCGAGGGCCTCACCGCCGAGCAGGTCAACGCGGCGTACCAGGCCGCCGCCGCCGATGGTCGCCTCGCCCCCTACCTGGAGTACACCGAGGACCCGATCGTCTCGAGCGACATCCAGCTCAACCCGCACTCGTCGATCTTCGACGCAGAGCTGACCAACGTCAGCGGCAACCTGGTCAAGGTCTCGGCGTGGTACGACAACGAGTGGGGCTACTCGAACCGCCTCGTCGACCTCACCGAGTACGTCGCCGAGCGTCTGTAAGTCGCCGCCATGGCTCTGCGCACCCTCGATTCGCTGGGTTCGCTGGCCGGCAAGCGCGTCATCGTCCGTGCTGACCTCAATGTCCCGCTCCGGGACGGGGTCATCACGGACGATGGCCGTGTGCGGGCCACGCTCCCCACGCTCAACGCCCTGATCAACCAGGGCGCCCGCGTCATCGTCTGTTCGCACCTCGGGCGTCCCGACGGCGCGCCCGACCCGAAATACAGCCTCGCACCGGTCGCGCAGCGGCTCTCGGAGCTGCTCGGCAAGCCGGTCGCGTTCGCGCGCGACACCGTGGAGGAGTCGGCCAAGGAGGCGGTCGCCGCCCTCGAGGACGGCGACGTCGCGGTGATCGAGAACCTGCGGTTCAACGCGGGCGAGACGGCGAAGGACGACTCCACGCGCCGCGCGTTCGCGGAGGAGCTCGCGGGTCTCGGCGACGTGCTCGTGTCGGACGGCTTCGGTGTCGTCCACCGCAAGCAGGCGTCGGTCTACGACCTCGCTCAGCTCCTGCCGTCGGCCGCAGGGTTCCTCATCGAGAAGGAGGTCGACGTCCTCGACCGCCTGACCGAGAACCCCGAGAGCCCGTACGCCGTCGTTCTGGGCGGATCGAAGGTCAGCGACAAGCTGGGCGTCATCGAGCACCTGCTGCCGCGCGTCGACAAGCTCCTCGTCGGCGGCGGCATGATGTTCACCTTCCTCGCCGCCGAGGGCCACAAGGTCGGCTCGAGCCTGCTCGAGCAGGATCAGCTCGACACGGTGCGCCGCTACATCGCCCAGGCGAAGGAGCGCGGCGTCGAGCTCGTGCTGCCCGTGGACGCCGTGGTCGCGGCATCCTTCTCGCCTGATGCCCAGCACGTCGTGGCGCGTGCCGACGCGCTCGAAGACACCGCCTTCGGCGCCTCGGGGCTCGGTCTCGACATCGGGCCTGAGACCGCGACGCTGTTCGCCGACGCCGTGCGCGGATCGAAGACGGTCTTCTGGAACGGCCCCATGGGCGTGTTCGAGATGCCCGCATTCGCGGCCGGCACGAAGACCGTCGCGAAGGCCCTCACCGAGGTCGACGGCCTCTCGGTCGTCGGCGGAGGCGACTCGGCCGCGGCCGTCCGCCAGCTCGGATTCGCCGACGACGCGTTCGGTCACATCTCGACCGGCGGCGGCGCAAGCCTCGAATTCCTCGAGGGCAAGAAGCTCCCCGGACTGGAGGTCCTCGGATGGCAGTGACCACCCGCACCCCGCTCATCGCAGGCAACTGGAAGATGAACCTCGACCACCTGCAGGCGGTCGCGTTCGTGCAGAAGCTGCACTGGACGCTGAAGGATGCCAAGCACGAGGACGGGTCGGTGGAAGTCGCGGTCTTCCCGCCGTTCACCGACCTGCGCACGGTGCAGACGCTGCTGGACGCCGACAAGATCCCGTTCGCGCTCGGCGCGCAGGATCTCTCGGCGCACGACAGCGGCGCCTACACCGGCGAGGTGTCGGGGGCGTTCCTGGCGAAGCTCGACGCGCGCTACGTCATCATCGGCCACTCCGAGCGCCGGCAGTACCACGCCGAAACGGACGAGGTCGTGGGGTCGAAGGTGCAGGCGGCGCTCCGTCACGGCATCGTGCCTGTGATCTGCGTCGGCGAGACCAGCGAAGACCTCGAGAAGTTCGGTGCGAGCGCCGTGCCGGTCAGCCAGCTCTCGGTGGCTCTCGAGGGCCTGAAGGCGGATGCCGAGATCGTGGTCGCATACGAGCCCGTCTGGGCGATCGGCTCGGGCCAGGCGGCGACGCCGGACCAGGCCCAAGACGTGTGTGCGAAGCTCCGTGAGGTCGTGGCTGCGAAACTCGGAGAGGAGGCCGCGGCGCGCACGCGCATCCTGTACGGCGGATCGGTGAAGGCCGCGAACATCGCGAGCTTCATGCGCGAGCCCGACGTCGACGGGGCGCTGGTCGGCGGGGCGAGTCTGGTCGTAGAAGAGTTCGCCGCGATCATCCGCTACCAGAAGCACGTCGGCGTGTGAATCCGTTTCGTCTCGCTTCGCCCTCAACGCCCGGTCGTCGAGCGAGCGAAGCGAGACGAAACGAGGTGATGGTTATACTTGACCCTTGTGCGATCGGCGATCGATCGCAACGAAAGGCCTACACAGTGCAGATCCTCGAGTTCGTCCTGCAGGTGCTCCTGGGCATCACGAGCCTCCTGCTGACCCTTCTCATCCTGCTCCACAAGGGACGCGGCGGCGGCCTGTCCGACATGTTCGGCGGAGGCATGACCTCTGCCCTCGGCTCGTCCGGGCTCGCTGAGCGCAACCTCAACCGGTTCACGGTGATCCTCGCGCTGGTGTGGTTCGCCGCGATCGTCGCGCTCGGCCTGATGACCAAGTTCCAGGCGCTCTGATGGCGACCGGAGGCAACGCCATCCGCGGCACCCGTGTCGGTGCCGGGCCGATGGGCGAGCAGGACCACGGCTTCCACGCCGAGCGCATCGCGATCTCGTACTGGGACGCGCTGGGCAACGAGACGGTCCGCTACTTCGCCGCGGGCATCCCCGAGGAAGAGATCCCCGAGACGATCGACTCACCGCACTCGGGCCTTCCCGCCGGACGCGACAAGGACAACCCGCCCGCCCTCGCGAAGACCGAGCCCTATAAGACGCACCTCGCGTACGTGAAGGAGCGCCGCACCGAGGAAGAGGCAGACGCCCTTCTCGAAGATGCGCTCAAGCAGCTGCGCGAGCGCCGCGGCCAGGGCTGAACCACATTCATGCGGGAAGAGCGGATGCCTCGGCATCCGCTCTTCCCGCATGTGCAGAGGTCCCGATACTCTCGCTTCGGTGCCTGAGTGGCGAGGAACGGGGCCGAATCGAACGGCGCTACTCGACCTCGGCCAGACTCGCAACACGCGCGCTGGCGCTCGCACTCCTCCGAACCGCGTCAATACTCCTGATCGATGAGGTCGGGAGGGACCTGCGAGGCCGCGGCCTCGTCGACGAAGAACACCGTGCGCTTGCGACCCTTCGCGCCGGCAGCGGGCACGCTCTCGTAGCTGGCGCCGGCCAGCGCCAGACCGAGGGCTGATGCCTTGTCGGCCCCGGAGATCACGAGCCATACGCGCTGGGAGCCGTTGATGACGGGCCGCGTCATCGTGATGCGCTCGGGCGGCGGCTTGGGGGAGTCGCGCACAGCCACCACGGCACGATCGGTGATCTGGATCTCGGGGCGGTCGGGGAAAAGCGACGCGATGTGAGCGTCGGGGCCTACGCCCAGGAAGCACACATCGAATGACGGCCATGGCCCATCGAGGCCCGGGAATGCCGCGAGGTCGCGCGCGTACGCCTCTGCCGCGACGTCGAGATCCGGCTCGGCGTCACTCGCGAGGGGCGCGTGGATGTTGACTTCGGGGATGTCGAGCCGATCGAGGAGCGCGTCGCGGGCCTGCTGGTCGTTGCGATCGGCGTCGCCGCGCGGCACGAACCGCTCGTCGCTCCACCAGAAGTGCACCAGCGACCAGTCGATGCGGTCCACGCGGTCGCTACGGGCCGCGGCGGCCAGCACGGCAGATCCCATCGACCCCCCGGTGAGCGAGATGTGCGCGAGCTTGCCCTCGTCGGTGCGCTTGGCGACCCGGCTGAGAAAGCGAGCCGCAACCGACTCGGCGAGCGTCGCCGGATCGGGACTGATGACGACGCGTTTCTCTGCCCAGGCTTCAACCATGCTCGCCACTCACCCGTGAGAACCGCTCATCAGACGTGCGTCTCCTTCGTCGCCGGCGGGTCGAGGAGCTCCCAACCCTCCGTGATGACTCGACCATACAGGACGTCCGGGTCGAGGCGCCGAAGCTCCTCGGCCAGGCATTCGCGCAGCGTGCGGCGTGGGAATGCGAGCTCGTGGCTCGGCTGCCCGGGCTGGGTGAGGATCGCCACCCCCGGAGTGGGGCGCTCGAGCAGCACCTCTCCGCTCGGCCGCACCAGGGCGACCGACTTGATGCCGTGCGGCCACTCCTCGGGATCGAGGTATTCCCAGTCGACCCTCACGTCCAGGGCGAGCCGCAGCCACGCCGCGAGGAGGGCGGTGGAGGGCGAGTCGGACGCACCGCGCACCCGGACGCCGACGACGGGCTCGTACGGCGGCTGATCGAGGATCGCCGCGAGCTGCTCGCGCCAGCGCGTGAGGCGCGTCCACGCGAGGTCGGTGTCGCCCGGGGCGTACTGCTCACCGAGGCTTGCGACCCACGCCGACGGGTCGGCCTTGGTCGCCGCATCCGTGATGCGCCGCTGCGCGATTCTGCCGATCGAGGTCTTCGAGATGTTCCCGGGGGTGCGGTTCGGCCACCACACGACGACGGGAGCGTCGGGGAGGAGGAGGCCCGTCACCAGGCTCTCGAGATTCGACTCGCCCGCCTCGCCGAAGGCGCGCAGCGTCACGACCTCGCTCGCCCCGGCATCGCCGCCCACCCGGATCTGGGCGTCCAGGCGCGACTCGCCGTCGTCGCCGTCCGGGATCATCAGCACGATGACGCGCATCGGGTGCTCGCGCGAGGCGTCGTTGGCGGCCTCGATCACCTCTTCGACCGCGGCCTCGCGCGTGAGGATGACAAGGGTCAGCACACGGCCGAGCGCGACCGCGCCGCCCTCTTCGCGTACGCTGACGAGCGCGCGCGAGATCTTGCTGACAGTGGTGTCGGGAAGGTCGACGATCACGGGCGCCTCCAGCTACGGCCGTCGCGGGCGAGCATCTCGTCCGCCGATGCCGGGCCCCAAGACCCGGGCGAGTACTGTTCGAGCGGCCCGCCCTGGGCTTCCCAGAACTGCTCGATCGGGTCGAGGATCCGCCACGAGAGCTCGACCTCTTCGTGACGCGGGAACAGCGGCGGGTCGCCGAGGAGCACGTCGAGGATGAGTCGCTCGTAGGCTTCGGGGCTCGCCTCGGTGAAGGCGTGGCCGTAGCCGAAGTCCATCGTGACATCGCGCACCTGGGCGCCGGCGCCTGGCACCTTGGAACCGAAGCGGATCGTGACGCCCTCGTCGGGCTGCACGCGGATCACGAGGGCGTTCTGCCCCTGGCCGGATGTCTGGCTGCGCGAGAAGAGCAGCTCGGGGGCGCGCTTGAACACGACCGCGATCTCGGTCACGCGGCGGCCGAGCCGCTTGCCCGTGCGCAGGTAGAACGGCACCCCCGCCCAGCGGCGGGTGTTCACCTCGAGGGTGATCGCGGCATATGTCTCGGTCGTGGAGTGCGGGTTCATCCCGTCCTCCTCGAGGAAGCCGAGCACCTTCTCGCCGCCCTGCCAACCGCCCGCGTACTGACCCCGCGCCGTCGACCGGGCGAGGTCTTCGGGTCGCGTGACGGCGGCGAGCACCTTCTCCTTCTCGGCGCGGAGATCCTTCGCGTCGAACGAGATGGGCTCCTCCATGGCAGTGAGGGCCATGAGCTGCAGGAGGTGGTTCTGGATGACGTCGCGCGCGGCGCCGACGCCGTCGTAGTAGCCCGCTCGACCACCGACGCCGATGTCTTCGGCCATCGTGATCTGCACGTGGTCGACGTAGTTGCGGTTCCAGATCGGCTCGTACAGCTCGTTCGCGAAGCGCAGCGCCAGGATGTTCTGGACCGTCTCCTTGCCGAGGTAGTGGTCGATGCGGAAGATCGAGTCGGTCGGAAACGCCGAGCGCAGCACGTCGTTGAGAGCGCGCGCCGACTCCTGGTCGTGGCCGAACGGCTTCTCGATCACCACTCGCCGCCATCGGTCGGGGCGGTCGGCCGTGTCGTCCACGAGTCCTGAAGCCTTCAACTGCTCGGCGACGACCGGGAAGTCCTTGGGCGGAATCGACAGGTAGAACGCGTGATTGCCCATCGTGCCGCGCTCGGTGTCGAGGCGGTCGACGGTCTCGCGCAGGCGACGGAACGCGTCCGGGTCGCCGAACTCGCCGGAGACGAACCGGATGCCCTGAAGCAGCTGCTGCCACGTCTCGTCGCGGAACTCGGTGCGCGCGTGTCGGCGCACCGCGTCGTAGACGACCTGGGCGAAGTCCTGGTCCTCCCAGTCGCGGCGCGCGAACCCGACCAGCGCGAAGCCCGGGGGCAGCAGGCCGCGATTGGCGAGGTCGTAGACGGCAGGCATGAGCTTCTTGCGGGAAAGGTCTCCCGTGACGCCGAAGATGACGAGCGCGCTCGGACCGGCGATGCGGTTGAGGCGACGATCCTCGGGGTCGCGCAGCGGGTTGTGCCCGCGCGAGATCTCGACGGTCATTTGAGGCTTGAGCTCCTACTGGGCCGCTTCGAAGAGCGACATCACTTCGATCTGGGGGTCGGTGAGCGTCAGGGTGACCACGGGGCGGCCGTGGCCGTCGGCCAGGACGCCCGCATCGCCCGCGGCCTGCGCACGGATGAGCTGGCCGAATGTGAAGGGTCTGCCCGGGATCTCGAGGTCGACGTCTGTCTGCTCGAGGATCTGCAGAAACACGCCGTTGGCGGGACCGCCCTTGTGGTACTGCCCGGTGGAATGGAGGAATCGCGGGCCCCAGCCGAACGTCGTCGGGCGCCCGGAGTCTGCGGCGACGAGCTCGCGCAGGCCCGCGAGCTGCGGCAGCTCGAGCCGGTTGACGTACGCCTGGATGGCGACGTACCCGTCCTCGGGGAGGCGCGCCCACAGTGCGTCGAGCACGCCGGCGACGGTTCCGGATGCCGCGAGCTCGGGATCCGACACGCGGACCTCGACGCCTTCGACGGTGAACGCCGGGACGGTCGGCTCCGGACGCGCGTCCAGCAGGCCGCGAGTGGCGACCTTGGCGGACTCGACGTCGGGCTGATCGAAGGGGTTGATCCCCAGCATCCGTCCGGCGATCGCCGTCGCGTACTCCCACACCACGAACTGCGCGCCGAGCGACCCGCTCACGAGGATCTCGCCCTCATGCTGCTCGAACAGGTGGAACTGCTTGGCCTCGTCGACCAGTCGCACGATCTGCAGGTCGGCCGCCTTGCTTTCGACCTCGGGGGAGACCGGCAGCAGGACGACGGGCAGGATCCCGGTGCCGTCCTTGCCGGTGGACTCCGCGATCAGCTGCTCGATCCAGTCCGGCAGGCCCACGATGTGGGTGCCGTCGGTGATGAGACCGAGCTTGTCGCGCCGGGGCTCCCCACCGGCGATCGCCGCCGCGAGCACCAGTGCGGGATTGTCGGGGCTGTCGATCGCCACCTCGAGCAGCGAGGCCTCTGCCTCGTCGAGCAGTTCGCGGATGTCGGCACCGGCGAGCCCCGCCGGCACGAGCCCGAACGCGGTCAGAGCGGAGTACCGTCCGCCGACCGTCGGGTCGGCGTTGAAGACGGTGTATCCGTCGGCCCGCGCGGCCTCGTCGAGCGGCGAGCCCGGGTCGGTCACGACGACGATGCGCTCGGCGGGATCGATGCCCAGGTCGCGGAACGCCGCCTCGAACGCGCGCTTGGCCGAGTCGGTCTCGATGGTCGATCCCGACTTCGACGACACCACCAGCACGGTCCGGCCGAGGCCGCCGCCCTCGGTGTCGCCATCGAGGGCTCCCAGCACCTGGCCGGGCGCCGTCGAGTCGAGGATCACCAGCGGCACGCCCGTCGTCTGGGCGATGACCTCGGGTGCGAGCGACGAGCCGCCCATCCCCGCGAGCACCACCCGCGTCACCCCCTGGGCGCGCAGTCGCGCGCGCAGGGCCTCGATCTCGGCGATGAGAGACCGCGAGACCTCCACCGCCTGCACCCAGCCGAGCCGCTGCGAGGCCTCGGCCTCGGCATCCGGCCCCCACAGCGACGCGTCGCCCGCCGTGATGCTCGAGGCCACCAGGCTCGCGGCGAGCCCCGGCAGCGTCTCGTGCACGACGGATTTGACGCGTCCGCTGAGGTGGATGTCGAAGCTCATCGTGTGGCCTGCAGCGCGTCCTCGAGCGCCGTCTTGACGGTGCCCTGCAGGTCGTGCCACGACGCGATGAACTTGTCGACTCCCTCATCCTCGAGCACCTGGGTGACGTCGTCGAAGTCGACGCCCACGGCGGCGAGGCGCGCGAACACCTCATGCGCGGCCGCGTAGGTGCCCGTCACGGTGTCGCCGGCGATCTGGCCGTGGTCGAACGTCGCCTCGAGCGTCTTCTCGGGCATCGTGTTCACGGTGCCGGGGGCGATGAGCTCGGTGACGTACAGCGTGTCGGGAAGCGCCGGGTCCTTGACGCCGGTCGACGCCCACAGCGGACGCTGGACGTGGGCCCCGGCATCCGTCAGCGCCTTCGCGCGGTCGGTGGCGAACTCCTTCTCGAAGAGCTCGTACGCCAGGCGCGCGTTCGCGACGCCCGCGAGCGACTTGAGCCCGGCCGCCTCGTCGGTGCCGATCGCGGTGAGGCGCTTGTCGACCTCGGTGTCCACGCGCGAGACGAAGAACGACGCGACGGAGTGGATCTGCGAGATGTCGTGGCCGTTGGCTCGGGCCTGCTCTATGCCCGACAGGAACGCGTCGATGACCTCGGCGTAGCGCTCCAGGCTGAAGATCAGCGTGACGTTGACCGAGATCCCCTCGGCGAGCGTCGCGGTGATCGCCGGGAGGCCGGCCTTCGTGGCGGGGATCTTGATGTGGACGTTCGGCCGGCCGACCCTCGCCCACAGCTCCTTGGCCTGTGTGATCGTGCCCTCGGTGTCGTGCGCGAGGTCGGGGGAGACCTCGATCGACACGCGGCCGTCGATGCCGTCCGTCGCGTCATACACCGGCCGGAAGATGTCGGCCGCGTCGCGGACGTCGTCGGTCGTCGCGGCGAAGATGGCCTCGTCGACCGACGCGCCGGCCTGGGCGAGCTCGGTGATCTGCGCGGCGTAGGCATGACCGCCGCCGCCGATGGCGCCCTGGAAGATCGTCGGGTTGGTCGTCACGCCGCAGACGTTGCGCGTCGAGATGAGTTCGGTCAGGTTCCCGGAGGTGATGCGCTCGCGCGACAGGTCGTCGAGCCAGATGCTGACGCCCGCCGCGACCAGCTTCTCGGTAGGGGTGCTCATGCTGCCTTCTCCTCGTGCTTACTGTGCCGCGCCGGCAGCGGCCACGATGGTCTCGCGGGCCGCGTCGACGACGGCGTCGGCGGTGATGCCGAACTTCTGGAACAGGGTCTTGTAGTCTGCCGACGCCCCGAAGTGGTCGATCGCGACGGAACGGCCGGCGTCGCCGACGATGCCGCGCCACGTGAGCGGCGACCCAGCCTCGACCGACACGCGCGCCTTGACGGCGGCGGGCAGCACCTTCTCGCGGTACGCCTCGTCCTGCTCGGCGAACCACTCCAGCGACGGAGCAGACACGACGCGCGCGTTCACGCCCTCGGCTGCGAGAGTCTCGCGTGCGGCGACCGCGAGCTGCACCTCGGAGCCGGTCGCGATCAGGATCACGTCCGGGGTGCCGTTGGGGGCCTCCGCGAGGATGTACGCGCCCTTGGCGACGCCGTCGGTCGAGGCGAACACGTCGCCGGACGCCTCGCCACCGTTCTCGTCATCTGCACTGGCACGGGGGAACACCGGGATGTTCTGTCGCGTCAGCGCGATGCCCGCGGGTCCGCCTTGGCGGCGCAGGATCTCGAGCCACGCCGCCGCGGTCTCATTGGCGTCGGCCGGGCGCACCACCGTGAAGTTCGGGATCGCGCGCAGCGTCGCGAGCTGCTCGACCGGCTGGTGCGTGGGACCGTCCTCGCCGAGGGCGACGGAGTCGTGGGTCCACACGAAGATCGACGGGATGTCCATCAGTGCCGCCAGACGCAGCGAGGGACGCATGTAGTCGCTGAAGATGAGGAACGTCCCGCCGAACGGGCGGGTCGGGCCGTGGAGCTTGATGCCGTTGACGATCGCGGCCATCGCGTGCTCGCGAATGCCGAAGTGAAGCACGCGACCGTACGTGTCGCCCGACCACTCGTGCGTCGACCACTCCGACGGAATGAAGGACTTCGCGTCCTTGATCGTGGTGAGGTTCGACTCGGCCAGGTCGGCCGAACCGCCCCACAGCTCTGGCAGCGCCGCGGCGAGCGCATTGATGACGAGGCCCGACGCGGCACGCGTCGAGACGTCCTTGCCGACCTCGAACGACGGCAGCGCGGATGCCAGGTCCTCGGGCAGCCCGCCGGCCAGCAGCCGGTCGAGCAGAGCCTTGCGCTCGGGGTTGGCCGCGGCCCAGGCGTCGAAGGACTCCTGCCACGTGGCACGCCCTTCGGCGGCGCGATCCTTCAGGGCGCGGGTGTGCGCGAGCACGTCGTCCGCCACGACGAAGGACTGCTCGGGGTCGAATCCGAGGACCTGCTTCGTGGCGGCGAGCTCGTCGGCGCCGAGCGCAGAGCCGTGGATCTTCCCGGTGTTCTGCTTGCCGGGGGAGGGCCAGCCGATGATCGTGCGCAGGATGATGAGCGACGGCTTGACGGTCTCGCCCTTGGCCGCCTCGATCGCGGCGTACAGCTCGGCGACGTCTTCGACGTACTCGCCCGTCTTCTTCCAGTCGACGGTCTGCACGTGCCAGCCGTACGACTCGTAGCGCTTCGCGACATCCTCGGTGAAAGCGACGTCGGTGTCGTCCTCGATCGAGATCTGGTTGGAATCGTAGATCGCGATGAGGTTGCCCAGTTGCTGATGGCCGGCGAGACTCGAAGCCTCGCTCGTCACGCCCTCCTGCAGGTCGCCGTCGCTGGCGATGACGTACACGAAGTGGTCGAACGGCGACGTGCCCGCCGGAGCCTCCGGGTCGAACAGGCCGCGCTCGTAGCGGGCGGCATAGGCGAACCCGACCGACGAGGCCAGTCCCTGGCCCAGCGGCCCGGTCGTGATCTCGACGCCGGCGGTGTGGCCGTACTCCGGGTGGCCCGGCGTCTTCGAGCCCCACGTGCGCAGCGCCTTCAGATCGTCGAGCTCCAAGCCGAAGCCGCCGAGGTAGAGCTGCACGTACTGGGTCAGCGAGGAATGGCCCGCCGACAGGATGAACCGGTCTCGGCCCAGCCAGTGCGTGTCGGCCGGATCGTGCCGCAGCACCCGCTGATACAGCAGATACGCGGCCGGCGCGAGGCTCATCGCGGTTCCCGGGTGGCCGTTGCCGACCTTCTCCACGGCATCCGCCGCCAGCACGCGAGCGGTGTCCACCGCGCGCCGATCGATCTCATCCCAACGCAGATCCGTCACCGGGCCGCCTTTCTCGAGGAGGTGCGCCCGTCGAACGAGACCGGTCCGCGGCCCTTGTCCGGACGGAGAAGGGGGAATCGGCGGGCGGGCGCGCGTGTGGTCTCAGCATAGCGAAGCGGGGTGCCGCCGAGGCCATGCGAGCCCCTGTGTGACAGAGTCTTGCGTTCTGCGCCGCGCGCTGCGTGTCGCAGGAGTGTCGTCGCGGTCACGATCCGCTCACGCGTGACGCGTTCACAATGTGAGGGCGCCGCTGCCGGACCGGGGCCGCCGCACGCGATGCCATAGACTTGACCGAGTTCTGCTGGCGGCGATTGCGGGGGCGATGGACATCACGAAGACGGCCGGGTCCGAGGCATCCGCCGACGTCCCGCACCGCTCCCGCCAGGGCTTCGGCCGCACCGTCCGCGCGTACGTCGCACTCATGAAGCCGCGCGTGCTCGAGCTGCTCCTGGTGACGACGGTGCCCGTCATGATCCTCGCGCAGGGCGGTTTCCCGACCCTGTGGCTGGTCCTCGCCACCGTGATCGGCGGCACCGCGAGCGCCGGCTCCGCCGCCGCGTTCAACATGTACCTCGACCGCGACATCGACGCGCACATGCAGCGCACCGTGAACCGTCCGCTCGTGACCGGTGAGGTCTCGCCGCGGGGCGCGCTCGTCTTCGCGTGGACGCTCGCCGTGTTCTCGACGGTGTGGCTGTGGCTCACGACGAACTGGCTCGCCGCGACGCTGTCGGCCTCGGCGATCTTCTTCTACGTCGTCATCTACACGATGATCCTCAAGCGCCGCACTGAGCAGAACATCGTCTGGGGCGGCATCGCGGGCTGCTTCCCGGTGCTCATCGGCTGGACCGCGGTGACCGGCTCGCTGGCGTGGCCGCCGGTCATCCTCTTCGTCCTCGTCTTCCTGTGGACGCCGCCGCACTACTGGCCGTTGTCGATGAAGTACAAGGAGCAGTACGAAGAGGTGCACGTGCCGATGCTCGGCGCCACCCGCAACGGCTCACAGGTCGGCCTGCAGGTCATCCTCTACGCGTGGGCGACCGTCGCGTGCTCGCTGCTGCTCGTCCCCGTCGCAGGCATGGGCGCGGTGTACACGGTGTCGGCGCTGGTCTTCGGCGGCTGGTTCATCTACGAGTCGCACGTGCTCTACACCCGCGCGGTGCGCGGCACCGAGCCCCGTCCGATGCGTGTCTTCCACGCGTCGATCACGTACCTGACGCTCCTGTTCGTGGCGATCGCGATCGATCCGCTGCTGCCGTTCTGACGCCTCGACGCACGAAGGCCGCCCGGCGATCCGGGCGGCCTTCTTCGATCCGGCTGAGGTGTCAGCGGGCGACGGATCCCTCGTCTGCCGGGTTGTCTGCCGGCTTCTCCGCAGGCTCGCCTGAGGCGGGCGTGGTGTCGATCGCCTCGGTGTAGCCGAGGCCGCGCTGGTAGCCGTGCTCCCCGGTCGGCACGTCGTCGCCCGTGTCGGAATGAGCGTCGGCGTCCCCGTCGATCGGCTCGACGACGTCCGCTGGCGCGTGCGGACGCAGGGTCGAAGCGGCCGCGACCGCGAGAGTCAGCAGCACGCCGACGATGCCGGCGCCCAGGACGACGGCACCCGCGATCGCGATCGACGGGCCCGCGTACACCTCGATCGCGCCGTCGGCCGTCTGGGCGACGACGCCGGCTTGAATGCGCCCGACTCGATCGATGACGAGCCAGGCGCCGACGGCCGTCAGCGCGAGCGAGACAACCAGGAGCAGCCAGAACGGGATGCTGCGGACGAGACGGGGACGGGTGGACATGTGTCGATCACTCCTCGGATGCGCTGGCCCGGGTGGCTGCGGCATCCCCACCCTACGCAGGTCCGCCCGGGCGGGTCCGATGCGAACCCTATGCATCCTCTGTGTGCGACGCGGTCGCCCCACGCGCGACGGCGGGGGCGGTGAGGTGCATCGTCACGGCCGTCATCGCGGCCACGAGGATGACCGCGAGCACCATGTGGATGTTGACGAGCCAGATCGGCAGGCCCGTGCGCGCCTGCCACAGGCCGACCGCGATCTGCGCGAACTCGACGGCCAGGAGCAGCAGGGTCCACAGCCGCAGGCGCAGCGGCGGAGGCGTGCGCCACGCGCCCGCGAGGAGCACGAGCGTCAGCGCGAACGTCCCGTAGGCCGGCCACGCGTGCACGTGCTGCATGAACTCGGGATTCAGCCCGTTGCGGGCCGCCCCGCCGTCCCCGGCGTGCGGACCGGATCCCGTGACCAGGATGCCCACCACCACCGTGATCAGCACGAGTGCGCTCGTGAGATGCGTGGTGACGGCGTACCACCGCGGGACGGCGAGGGACCGGGGACCGGGCGTCGCGTACACGCGCACGACGAGGGCCGCCGCGAGCGCCACCAGCAGGACCGAGGCGAAGTAGTGCAGGCCGACGACGTACGGGTTCAGGTTCGTCAGCACCGTGATGCCGCCGATGATCGCCTGCAGCGGCACGTACAGCCCGATCACGAGGCTCAGCCAGAACAGGTCTCGCCGCGTGCGCCGCATGCGCACCACGAAGAGGAACATGACGATGGCGACCGCGACCAGAACGAAGGTCAGCAGGCGGTTGCCGAACTCGATGACGCCGTGGATGCCCATCTCGGCCGTCGCGACGAGCGAGTCCTCGGTGCACTGCGGCCACGTCGGACAGCCGAGTCCCGAGCCGGTGAGCCGGACGAGGCCGCCGGTGCCGACGATGCCGATCTGCACGGCGAGGGTCGCCCAGGCCGCCGCGATGACGCGGCGGTCCACCGTGTCGGGGAGCCAGTCCCGCAGGTGCAGCCAGGCGGCGGCCCCCCGGGTCCACCGGCGCTCTCGCGAGCCGCTCGCCGTCGTGATGGTCGGTTCGGCGGACATACGGGTCGTGGCCTCCTGGCAGGGGGCACCGCCCACCGCGCATGCGGGGTGCGCCGCGACTCTCGGCGAGAAAGACGCGGCGCGGCCTCGGGCGGGGCGGAACCTGTAGAATCGAAGGGTCGGTTGCGCGCGCACTCAGCCACCAGGGCCAGAGGCGCGGAGCACCACTGACAGTCTAGGCGCGATGGTCAGCGCCGCATGAGAGGGCCCGAGAAGCGGCATCCCCCTCCGGTATCTCCACCGGAGGTCAAGGCTGCCGGGACGGCTGACACCGCCCGGGCCCGGAGGAGAACGTGACGATGTCTGATGTGCTGATCGACCGCCCGGAGCTGGATGGCCTGGGTGTCTACGAGTTCGGGTGGCATGATGCCGACGCCGCGGGGGCCGTGGCGAAGAGGGGCATCGACGACTCGGTGGTCCGCGGGATCTCGGCCCTCAAGAACGAACCCGAATGGATGCTGAAGACCCGGCTGAAGGGCTACCAGCTGTTCGGCCGCAAGCCGATGCCGACGTGGGGGGCCGATCTCTCCGAGATCGACTTCGACAACATCAAGTACTTCGTGCGCTCCACCGAGAAGCAGGCCGGTTCGTGGGAGGAGCTCCCCGAGGAGATCCGCAACACGTATGAGAAGCTCGGTATCCCCGAGGCCGAGCGCCAGCGCCTGGTGGCCGGAGTCGCCGCGCAGTACGAGTCCGAGGTCGTCTACCACCAGATCAACGAGCAACTCGAGGCGCAGGGCGTCATCTTCATGGACACCGACACCGCGCTGCGCGAGCACCCGGAGTTCTTCGAGGAGTACTTCGGCACCGTCATCCCCGCCGGCGACAACAAGTTCGCGGCGCTGAACACGGCGGTGTGGTCGGGCGGTTCGTTCGTCTACGTGCCTCCGGGCGTCCACGTCGAGATCCCGCTGCAGGCGTACTTCCGCATCAACACCGAGAACATGGGCCAGTTCGAGCGGACGCTCATCATCGCCGACGAGGGCTCGTACGTGCACTACATCGAGGGCTGCACGGCGCCGATCTACAAGAGCGACTCGCTGCACTCCGCCGTCGTCGAGATCGTCGTGAAGAAGAACGCCCGCGTGCGGTACACGACGATCCAGAACTGGTCGAACAACGTCTACAACCTCGTCACCAAGCGCGCGGTCGCGCACGAGGGCGCGACGATGGAGTGGATCGACGGCAACATCGGCTCGAAGGTCACGATGAAGTACCCGTCGATCTTCCTGATGGGCGAGCACGCCAAGGGCGAGACCCTCTCGGTCGCGTTCGCCGGCCCCGGCCAGCACCAGGACGCCGGCGCCAAGATGATCCACATGGCCCCGTACACGCAGTCCTCGATCGTCTCCAAGTCGATCGCACGCGGCGGCGGGCGCGCGGGATACCGCGGCGAGGTGCGCGTGGACGCCAACGCGCATCACTCGGCCAACACCGTCCGCTGCGACGCCCTGCTCGTCGACACCATCTCGCGCTCCGACACGTACCCGGCGATCGACATCCGCGTCGATGACGTGCAGCTCGGCCACGAGGCCACCGTCTCCAAGGTCAGCGAGGAGCAGCTGTTCTATCTCATGAGCCGGGGTCTGCCCGAGGATGAGGCAATGGCGATGATCGTGCGCGGCTTCATCGAGCCGATCGCCCGTGAGCTGCCCATGGAGTACGCGCTCGAACTCAACAAGCTCATCGAGATGGGCATGGAAGGATCCGTCGGCTAGTGAGCTCTGCGACTCAGGCCCCCGCCACCGTTCCCGGCGCGAAGGGCCACTCCGATGGCGCCGGTGCGTTCGTCCCGGTTCAGACCCGCTCCGAGCGATTCCGCTCCTACGACCCGGCCGCCTTCGAGGCGCCCACCGGGCGGGAGGTGAACTGGAAGCACACGCCTGTGACACGACTGCAGCGCCTGTTGGCGGATGCCGCAGGCGACGTCGGTGCGGTCTCCCTCGCGGTGACGGGCCCGCTGGCTGCGGCCGGCCTTCCGGTCGGCGCTCTGCCGCGCGGCGAGGTGTTCGAGCCTGAGGACCTCCCTGCCGCGGTCGCGTGGGGCCGGTCGGCAGAGGCGCTCTACGTGAAGATCCCCGCCGAGGTCGAGCTCGACGAGCCCGTGATCGTCGAGGCCGTCGGCGGCGGTGCCGACCTCGTCGCGCACGCCCACGTCGTGGTCGAGGCATCCCGTCACAGCCGCGCCACGGTCGTCCTGCGTCACGCAGGCTCGGCTCAGTTCGCGCAGAACGTCGAGATCATCGTGCGCGAGGGCGCGCAGCTCGAGCTCATCACCGTGCAGCGGTGGGACGACGACGCCGTGCACGCGGCGTCGCACCAGGGCCGTGTCGAGCGTGACGCGACGCTGCGGCACATCGTGGTGAGCTTCGGCGGCGGCGTCGTGCGGGTGAACCCCAGCATCGAGCTGGCCGGCACCGGTTCGCGCGCCGAGCTCTACGGCCTCAGCTACTCCGACGCCGGTCAGCATCTCGAGAGCCAGGTGTACCTCCACCACAAGGGCGCCGAGACCACGGGCGACGTCCTCTACAAGGGCGCGCTCCAGGGGGAGGGTGCGCGGAGCGTGTGGATCGGCGACGTGCTCATCGGACCGGATGCCGTGGGCACCGACTCCTACGAGGCGAACCGCAACCTCGTGCTCACCGACGGCGCGCGCGCCGAGTCCATCCCGAACCTTGAGATCGAGACGGGCGACATCCGCGGCGCCGGTCACGCCAGCGCGACCGGCCGCTTCGACGACGAGCAGCTGTTCTACCTCCAAGCACGGGGCATCCGAGAGGACGAGGCGCGTCGCCTGGTCGTGCTGGGCTTCCTCGCCGAGATCGTGCAGAAGATCGGCGTCGAAGACCTCGAGGCCGAGCTGTTCGCGGTCATCGAGGAGGAGCTCGCCAAGGAGGTCACGCGATGACCGCCCAGCGCGTGTGCGGCCTCAGCGAACTCGTGCAGGACGAAGCCCGCCGCGTCGAGGTGGGCGGCGTGGCGATGGCGGTCGTGCTCGACGGGAATGGCGAGGTTCACGCGATCGGCGACACCTGCACGCACGGTGACATCTCGCTGGCCGAGGGCTTCGTCGACGGCGACACGCTCGAGTGCTGGGCACACGGCTCGGCCTTCTCGCTGCGCACAGGAAAGCCCCTCAACCTCCCCGCGTACGAGCCGGTCCCGGTGTTCGCTGTCACGATCGACGGCGATGACGTGCTCGTCGACCCGAGCGTCAAGCTCGATCTGAACTGACAAGAACTGAAGAAGGTAGTCACCATGTCTGTCCTCGAGATCCGCGACCTCCACGTGACGGTCGAGACGGATGCCGGAATCACACCGATCCTCAACGGCGTGAGCCTCACCGTCCGCACCGGTGAGACGCACGCCATCATGGGCCCCAACGGCTCGGGCAAGTCGACCCTCGCGTATACGATCGCCGGTCACCCGAAGTACACCGTCACGAGCGGCTCCATCGCGCTCGACGGCGAAGACGTGCTTGCGATGCCGGTCGACGAGCGCGCCCGCGCGGGGCTGTTCCTGGCAATGCAGTACCCCGTCGAGATCCCCGGCGTCACCGTCACCAACTTCCTCCGCACCGCCAAGACCGCGATCGACGGCGAGGCGCCCTCGATCCGCACCTGGACGAAGGACGTCAAGGCGTCGATGAAGAATCTGCGCATGGACCCGAAGTTCGCGCAGCGCAATGTCAACGAGGGTTTCTCGGGCGGCGAGAAGAAGCGCCACGAGATCCTCCAGCTCGAGCTCCTGCGGCCGCAGATCGCAGTGCTCGACGAGACCGACTCGGGCCTCGACGTCGACGCGCTCAAGATCGTGTCGGAGGGCGTCAACCGCGCGAAGGACGACACCGACCTGGGCGTGCTGCTCATCACGCACTACACCCGCATCCTGCGCTACATCGCTCCGGACTTCGTGCACGTCATGGTGGGCGGGCGCATCGTCGACGAAGGCGGGCCCGAGCTCGCCGACCGACTCGAGGATGAAGGCTACGACCGCTACCTGCCCTCGGGTGAGGAAGAGCCCGCCGAGGCTCCCCTCGCCGGCGAAGCGTAGGATCGTTATATGACCGCAACACTCACGCCCGAGAAGTACGACGAGGTCACCGAGGCTCTGAAGGACGTCATGGACCCCGAACTGGGGATCAACGTCGTCGACCTCGGTCTCATCTACGATCTCGCGTGGGACGACGAGAACGACGCGCTGGTCATCCACATGACTCTGACATCCGCCGGATGCCCGCTCACCGATGTGCTCGAGGAGCAGACGGCGCAGGCGCTCGACGACATCGTCGAGCGGTTCCGGATCAACTGGGTCTGGATGCCGCCGTGGGGTCCCGAGCGGATCACCGACGACGGACGCGACATGATGCGCGCGCTCGGTTTCGCCATCTGAGGGGACCTGGGTCCCTCGGCACGGGGCGGGCGAGTGTGTCACACTCGCCCGATGGCCCCTCTCAGTGCGCGGCTCGTCTCGGCGGCGGCCCTGGCCGCTCTCGTCGGCTTCACCGCGACGTCCTGCACGCTCACGGATGCGGCATCCGACCGCTCAGCGACCCCCACGGCGACCGCCGACCCGAACCCGGGAGCCGACGCCATGGCGACGGTGACGCCGGCGCAGGTCGAGGCCGCCGTGGCCGATCTCGGCGATTCCATCGAGGACGCGATGGCGGCGACCGGGACGCCCGGGATCGCCGTCGGTGTCGTGTACCGCGGTGAGCTCGTGTACGCCGAGGGGTTCGGGGTGCGCGACGTCGACACCGGCGAGCCGGTCGACGCAGACACCGTCTTCCCGCTGGCTTCGCTGTCGAAGTCGCTGAGCGCGACCGTGGTGGCGCGCGCGATCGACGAGGGCATCGTCGCATGGGACACGCCCGTGGCGGACAACCTCGAGGGCTTCACCCTGTCTGACCCGTATGTCGGTGCGCACGTCACGATCGCCGACATGTTCGCGCACCGCTCGGGGCTCTACGAGCACGCCGGCGACGAGCTCGAAGAGATCGGCTACGACCGAGCGGACGTGCTCGAGCGACTGCGGTACATCCCGCTGGAGCAGTTCCGGGCCATCTACCACTACGGCAACTTCGACATCACCGCGGCGGGGGAGTCGGTCGCGCGGGCGGCCGGCGAGGAGTGGGCCGATCTCGCCGAGCGCCTGGTGTACGAGCCCCTCGGCATGGACTCCACGAGCTTCCGCTTCGCCGATCTCGAAGCACGCGACAACCGCGCGCTCGGACATGTCGAGCGCGACGGCGAGTGGATGGTCACCCCGGAGCAGCGCCGGCCGGATGAACAGGCGCCCGCCGGCGGTGCGAGCTCGAGCATCGCCGATATGAGCACGTGGCTGCGCGTCGTACTCGCCTCTGGCGTGCACGACGGCGAGGAGTTCGTCTCGCCCGAAGCGCTCCTCCCCGCCGTCTCGCCCGAGATGCCGATGGGCGTGCCCGGCGCGTTCGGATCCCGCTCGGGCTTCTACGGCTACGGGTTCAACGTCGGCACGACCGCCGGCGGCCTGGTCGACGTCAATCACTCGGGCGCGTTCGCCCTCGGTGCGGGCACCGTGTTCAAGATGCTCCCCGCGGCGGGTCTGGGGCTCGTCGTGCTCTCGAACGGCGCCGCGAACGGGGTGCCGGAGGGGATCGCCGGCCGCTTCGTCGACATCGCCCAGTTCGGCCACGAGCGGCGAGACTGGCTCGCGCTGTACGGCAGCGTGGTCGAAGACCAGATGGCTCCTCTCGGTGAGCTCGTCGGCGAGGATCCGCCCGCCGACCCGGCACCGGCGGACGAGCTCGCGTCATACGCGGGGGAGTACGCGAACGAGTACTTCGGCCCGGCCCGCGTGACCGTCGAGGGCGAGACGCTCGCACTCAGCTTGGGCCCCACCGGCAGCTGGCCGCTCGAGCACTGGTCGGGCGACGAGTTCGTCTTCCGCCCGGAAGGCGAGAACGGCACGCCCGGGACTGTCTCACGGGCCACGTTCGACAGTGACACGCTGGTGCTGGAGTACTTCGACCAGCACGGTCTCGGGACTTTCACCCGCTGACGCGCTGCCCTGCCCGAGGTAGCGACGAGTCGTCAGCTCCCTGGACGCATTCCACAGCGCGGCGGATGCGCCCTCGTCCGTCGCCACCTCGGCGAAGGGCACGCCTTCGACGTCGGGGCGGGTCTTCGAGCCCGCCGGCCCCCAGAACAGGCCCGCCGTCACGGGTGGCGACGCGGCGGCGGCGAGGATGCCGACATCGCCGGGTTCGGGCTCGCGGCCGATCGCGCGGGCCAGTAACCGGGTGACTCGGTCGGGGAGCGGTCCGAGGGCGCGTGCCCCGCGCTCCTCGAGCAGATCGATGCGCTGCGTGCCGCGGCCGCTCGCGCGCCGAGAAGCTCGCGACGATCGAGAAGTCGCTCGCCTCCTACCTTCTCGCCAACGCCTGACCCGCGCCCGCAGTCGTGCCGCGGCCGCTCCCGCCGAAGCGCTTCACACGATGACGCAGAAGGGATGCCGCCTCTCAGCGCTCGATAGGGTCGAAGCGTGAGCGCCACCCCACTGCAGACCCTGCCGATCGATCAGCTCCGCCGGCGATCGAGCACCAAGTGGCGCAGGTACCCGGCCGACGTGATTCCGATGTTCGTGGCCGAGACGGACTTCGTCCCTGCCCCGGCGATCACGGCGGTGCTCGCACGCGCCGTCGAGCTCGGTGATACGGGGTACACCCCGCCCGACCCGGGGCTGGCGACCGCGTACGCGGGGTTCGCGCAACGGCGGTTCGGCTGGAGCGTCGACCCCGCACGCATCCGCACCACCTGCGACGTCATGGTGGGCGTCGTCGAGATCCTCCGCCGCGTGACGTCTCCGGGCGACCGCGTCGTGATCACGCCCCCGGTCTACCCGCCGTTCTTCGACTGCATCCCCGAGGCGGGCGCTGTCGTGGAGCGCGTTCCACTCGTCGATACCGGCGCATCGTGGGAGCTCGACCTGCGGGGGATCGAAGCGGCGTTCCAGGCCGGCGCGCGCGCGATCCTGCTGTGCCACCCGCATAACCCGACCGGCACAGTGCACGCGCGCGAGACGCTCGCCGAGCTGGCGGATCTCGCGGAGCGGTACGCGGCGGTGGTCGTCAGCGACGAGATCCACGCGCCGCTCACGATCCCCACGGCCCCTCCACGCTCCGTTGGCGCGTCGCGCGCAGCCGATGACCGCGTGGGCCCGGCCGGGGCGACGTTCACGCCCTTCCTCGACGCGTCGCCGGCCGCGGCGCGCGTGGGCTACACAGTGGCCAGCGCGAGCAAGGCGTTCAATCTCGCCGGCCTGAAGTGCGCGCTCATGGTGACCGCCGACGACGCCACGACCGCCGTCGTGCGAGCTCTGCCCAACGAGATCGAGTGGCGGACCGGGCTCTTCGGGGCGCTGGCCGCCGTCGCGGCGTTCTCTCCCGAGAGCGACTCGTGGCTCGACGCGCAACTCGCGGCGCTCGACGACAACCGCCGGCTCCTGGCCGAACTGCTGGCGGAGCACGTCCCGGGCGCGCGCTACCGGATCCCCGACGCCGGATTCCTGGCGTGGGTGGATCTCTCCGATCTCGGCTGGGGCGACAACCCCGCGGTGAAGGTCCTGCGCGACGCGAAGGTCGCCCTGCATCTCGGGCCGCTGTTCGGCGACGAGGGCAAGGGGCACGTCCGCATCAATTTCGGCTGCTCCCCGGAACTGCTGCGCGAGGGCGTCGATCGCGTCGGATCGCTCGTCACGTCGTGACCCCCGAGAGCGGTTCCGACTCGACGCCCTTCGTCCGTGAGGCATCACGCCGCCATCCGACCTCGAGCGCCACGCCCCGGCCTTGCGTGGCAGCGCGGAAAGCTAGCCTGGACGGATGACGTCGCCGACCGTGCAGGAGACCGAGGGAAGAGGGGTCTGGCAGTCGCGGTACGTCTGGGTGACCGTCGGCGCCGTCGCGCTCATCTTCCTCGCGGCGATGCAGTCCCTCGCCGTGACCACGGTGATGCCGGTCGTCAGCGACGACCTGGACGGCGACCGGCTCTACGCCGTCGCCTTCGCGGGCATCCTCGCGACGAGCGTCATCGGCATGGTGGCGGTGGGCGCGTGGTGCGATCGCGGCGGAGTGCTCGCCCCGCTGACGACGGCGGTCGTGCTTTTCGTCGTGGGCCTGCTGATCGCCGGCCTCGCGCCGACGATGCCGTTGCTGGTCGTCGGCCGGCTCGTGCAGGGGCTCGGAACCGGAGGGCAGACCGTGGCCCTCTACGTGGTCGTCGCGCGCGTCTACCCCGGAGCGCTCCACGGTCGCGTGTTCGCCGCGTTCTCGGCGGCGTGGGTCGTTCCCTCGCTGATCGGCCCGTTCCTGGCCGGCGCCGTCACCGAGTTCCTCCACTGGCGATGGGTCTTCCTGGGCGTCGCGGGCCTCACCGTCGCGGCATTCGCCCTCGTGGTCGCGCGCCTCCACGGCCGCCCG
>NZ_RRYE01000159.1 GCF_004010105.1 Microbacterium sp. CPCC 204701 | reverse complement strand
AGCAAGGCGGCCGGGTTCAACGGGTCGGTGCCCCTGCCACGGCGTCGCCCTCCGCTCGCGGTGCGGCGCGAGAGCCACCGCGCGAACCATGACAGCGTGAGGTTGATCACGAGGTAGATGACGAGTGTGACGATGAACATCGAGAACAGGTACCGATTGCCGAAGAAGCTCAGCAGGTTGTTCATGTTGTTCCGGATGATCTCGTTGTACCCGACGATGTATCCGAGCGACGTGTCCTTCAGCAGCACGACGAGCTGGGCGACGATGATCGGCAGCATCTGCCGGAACGCCTGCGGGAACTCGACGAGCAGCTTGGACTGGAACTCGCGCATGCCCACCGACAGCGCTGCTTCGCGCTGTCCGCGCGGGAGCGAGGCGAGACCGGCCCGCAGGATCTCGCCGATGAGCGTGCCGTTGTAGAGGATCAGCGCGATGACCACCGCCCAGAACGCGCCGGTCGACGCCACGAGGAGGATGAACAGCATCATCAGCAGCACGGGCATGCCGCGGAGGAACTCCACAAGCCATGCGATGGGAATGCGGACCCAGCCGAACTTGGACGTCCGCAGGAGCGAGAACACGATCCCGAGCACGATCGCCCCGACCGCGGCCACGGCGGCGGCCTGGAGTGTGGCGATGACGCCTCGTCCGATCGATGCCCAGACGATGGGATCGGCGAAGATGTCCCACCGGCTCGGGTCGAACATTCCCGGAAGCGTGATGCCGCCCGACTCGCGCGGCGCCGCGAGCAGCATCACGACCCAGACCGCGAGCGCCCCGATCAGGATCAGCGACACCACCGAGAGAATCAGCGACAGCCGGCGCGCCCTCGGTCCGGGTGCGTCGAAGAGGACCGACGTGCCGCTCATCGCTTCACCACCCAGCGCTTCTCCAGCTGCGCAGCGATGAAGCCGAGCGGGACGGTGATGACGAGGTAGAGGACGGCAGCGGTGAGCAGGATCGGAATCACGATGTTCCCGTTGTCGTTGGCGAGCTGACGTGTCGTCGCGAACAGCTCGACCACGAAGAACCCGCCGGCGACGGAGGTGTTCTTGGTGAGGGCGATGAAGACGTTGATGAGCGGCGGGATCGTCATGCGGAACGCCTGCGGCAGCACCACCAGCGAGACGGTCTGGCCGAAGCCGAGCCCGATGCTGCGCGCGGCCTCGGCCTGCCCGATCGGGACGCCGTTGATGCCCGACCGCAGAGCCTCGGCCACGAATGGCGAGGTGTAGTACGTCAGCGCGATGAACGCGAGCAGTACGTACGGCGCCCGCACCCCGAGCATCGGGAGCACGAACGCTGTGAAGAAGAACACGAGGGTAAGAGGCGTGTTGCGGGCGACCTCTGTCCACAACGCCGCGAATCCGCGCAACGCCGCAACCGGAGAGATGCGCATCGCCGCGATGAGCGTTCCGAGGACGAGCGACAGGACGCCCGACACCGCGAGCAGGAGGAGAGTGACGCGGAAGCCCTCCATGAAGATGGGCATGAGCGACCACAGCTGCTCCATGGGCTCTCCTTCCTTGCGCGGAGCGTGGGGACTGGCGACGACCCGGCCCGATGCCGGGCCGGGTCGTCGTCGTGATCAGTACCGGTCGGGTGCCGGCGGCTCGACGTACGGCAGCACAGTGCCGGCGGTCGAGTTCCAGGCCTCCTCGTAGCGACCGTCCTCGTAAGCCGCCTCGAGGACGTCGTTGATCCACATGCGGAACTCGGTGTCTTCGAGCGCGAGGCCGATGCCGTAGGGCTCCTCGGTGAAGGGCTCGCCGACGACCTTGAACTCGCCCTCGTTCTGAGCGGCGAGGCCCGCGAGGATCACGTTGTCGGTCGACACCGCGACGACCTGGCCATTGCGCAGCGGCTCGAGGCAGTTCGAGTAGGTGTCGGTGAGCACCGGCTCGGCGCCGATCTCGGCGAGCTTCGCCGCGGGAGTCGAACCGGTCACAGAGCAGACGGGCTGGCCGACGAGGTCTTCCTCGCTCTCGATGTCGTCGTTGTCGGCGAGCACCAGGATCGACTGACCGGCCATGTAATACGGGCCTGCGAAGGAGACGACCTCCTTGCGCTTGTCGTTGATCGTGTACGTCGCGACGACGATGTCGACCTCGCCGTTCTCGATGAACGGCTCGCGGTTGGCCGAGACCGACTCCTTCCACTCGATGTCTTCCTCGGCGATGCCGAGCTCGGCGGCGATGATCTTGCCGATCTCGACGTCGAAGCCCTCCGGCACGCCCGAGGGGCCCATGAGGCCGAACAGCGGTTGGTCGAACTTGGTGCCGATCGTGATGCTGCCCGCCTCGTTGAGCTCGGCCATCGTGGTGCCCTCTTCGAAGGTCACCTCTTCGGGCTCGGGAGCGGTGGTCTCCTCGCCGCCAGGCGTGCCGCCGGTGGCGCACGCCGACAGCGCAAGCGCACCGGCAGCTGCCAGCGCGATCAGCGGAAGTCGCATTCGCTTCATGTCTTCGTCCTTTGCTGTGGCGGACCGCTTGTGACGGTCCTCTCGGTTCCCGGCCGCGGCAGGCGGCCGGAGCGGAATCAGTGCTCCAGAATCTTCGACAGGAAATCCTTCGCTCTGTCGCTCTGCGGGTTCGTGAAGAACTTCTCGGGCGTCGCCTCCTCGACGATCGCGCCGTCGGCCATGAACAGCACGCGGTCGGCGGCCTTGCGTGCGAAGCCCATCTCATGGGTCACGACGATCATCGTCATGCCGTCGTGAGCCAGCCCGACCATGACGTCGAGCACCTCGTTGATCATCTCGGGGTCGAGCGCGCTGGTGGGCTCGTCCATGAGGATGAGCTTGGGGTTCATCGCGAGCGATCGCGCGATCGCGACGCGCTGCTGCTGCCCGCCGGACAGCTGGTTCGGCATCTTGCGTGCCTGGTCGGCGACGCCGACGCGGTCGAGCAGCTGCATCGCCTTGTCGTCGGCATCCTTCTTCTTCATGCCGCGCACCCGGATGGGGCCGAGCGTGAGGTTCTCGAGCACCGTCTTGTGCGCGAAGAGGTTGAAGGACTGGAACACCATGCCGACGTCGGCGCGGAGCGTGGCGAGGGCCTTGCCCTCTTCGGGCAGCGGCACGCCGTCGATCGTGATCCGGCCCGAATCGATCGTCTCGAGCCGATTGATGGCGCGGCACAGCGTCGACTTGCCCGAACCGGACGGGCCGATGACGACCACGACCTCGCCGCGGTTGACCACGGTGTCGATGTCTTTCAGCACGTGCAGCTCGCCGAAATGCTTGTCGACGTGGTCCACCACGACGAGCGGCTCCCCGCGACGGACGTTGATGTTCGAGGTGCGCGGCGCCGCTGCCGGTGCATCAGGTGTCGCCATGTTCTTCACCCTAGGTGCGCGCGTCGGCACTCGGCCAGTCGGGCGCGGACCCTTTACCGATCTGTAACAGCAGTGGAATGAACGGCGCTCACGCGACGGCGCGCTGGGCGAAGGCCGTCTCGTACAGGCAGACGCTCGCGGCGGTCGCGAGGTTCAGGGATTCGGCGGCGCCGTAGATGGGAAGGCGCAGCGAGAGGTCGGCGAGCACGAGGGCGTCCTCGTCGAGACCGCGCGCCTCGTTTCCGAACAGCCACGCGGTCGGCTCGGCGAGCAGGTCGCGCGACGCGAGGAAGTCTCCGCCCCCGACATCGGCGGCGACCACCCGCACGCCGGCGGCATGCGCCCTCTCGACCGCGGTCGAGAGATCGACGCCCACCGCGACCGGCAGGTGGAACAGCGACCCGGTCGTGGCACGCACGACCTTCGGGTTGTACGGGTCGACGGTGCGCCCGGTGAGCACGACCGCGTCGGCGCCGGCGGCGTCGGCCGCGCGGATGATCGTGCCGAGGTTGCCGGGGTCGCGCACCTCCTCGCAGATCGCGACCAGACGCGGCGAGGACGCGAAGACGTCGCGCACCGACGTCGGCGACTGGCGCGCGACGGCCACGATCCCCTGCGGGGTCACCGTGTCGGCCATCGCGTCGAGCACGGCCTCGGTGGTGAAGACGACCTCGATGCCGGCATCCGTCGACGCATCGCGGATGTCGGCGTGCTTCTCCAGCGCGGTCGGCGTGGCGAACAGCTCGACGAGCGTCTCGGGCCGGTACGCCAGCACTTCGCGCGCCGCCTGCGGCCCCTCGAGCAGGAACAGGCCGGTCTCGGCTCGGGCGCTGCGCTTGGTCAGCTTCGCGACAGCGCGGACACGCGGAGAGCGAGGGTTCTCGAGCACGGCTCTCAGTCTAGGGTTTGCGGCTCGCGTCCCCGGCATGCGATCCGCGTGACCCTGGCGCCCGGGACTCGAAAGGGCGCCCTCCGTGAGGAGGACGCCCTTTCGGACGACGGATGCCTCGGTCAGGCGCTCTTGGGAGCGTTGACGTTCGCGGGCAGAGCCTTCTTGGCGGTCTCGACGAGCGACGTGAACGTCTTGGGCTCGTTCACCGCGAGCTCGGCGAGCATGCGGCGATCCACTTGCACACCCGCGAGGCCGAGGCCCTGGATGAAGCGGTTGTAGGTGATGCCGTTCTGACGTGCGGCGGCATTGATGCGCTGGATCCACAGGCGGCGGAAGTCGCCCTTGCGCTTGCGACGGTCGCGGTACGCGTAGACGAGCGAGTGGGTGACCTGCTCCTTCGCCTTGCGGTACAGACGCGAACGCTGGCCCCGGTAACCGGAGGCGCGCTCGAGGATGACGCGACGCTTCTTGTGGGCGTTTACGGCCCGCTTGACTCTAGCCATTTCGTTTCGTTCCTATTCGTGCGTCGGGCGCTCAGCGACCGAGGAGCTTCTTGGCGACCTTGGCGTCGCCCGGGGCGAGCACCTGCTCCTGGGAGAGGCGGCGGGTGCGGCGCGACGACTTGCCCTCGAAGTTGTGGCGAAGGTTCGCCTGCTGCTTCATGAGCTTTCCGCTGCCCGTGACCTTGAAGCGCTTCTTGGCGCCCGAGTGGGTCTTCTGCTTCGGCATCTGTTCATTCCTTCGTTTCACATCCCGCGCGGGCGGGAGTCGGATCCCGCGGTGCGGGAGTCTGTGGGGGCCTATTCGGCCGGGGCGGTCTCTGCCGCCTCGTCCTCGGATTGAGGCGCCGAGGTTCCGCCGGTGCGGGCGGAACGGGCGGCTTCCTTGTTCGCGGCGCGCTGAGCGTTCTGCTCGGTCTTCACCTCGGACTTGTTCTTGTGCGGAGCGATGACCATCACCATGTTGCGGCCATCGATCGTGGGATTCGACTCGACGGTGCCGAACTCCGCCACGTCCTCGGCGAACTTGCGGAGCAGACGCACGCCCTGCTCAGGACGAGACTGCTCGCGGCCGCGGAAGAGGATCATCGCCTTGACCTTGTCGCCGGACTGGAGGAAGCCCTCGGCGCGCTTGAGCTTGGTGATGTAGTCGTGAGCCTCGATCTTCAGGCGGAACCGTACCTCCTTGAGGACGGTGTTCGCCTGGTTGCGACGCGCTTCCTTGGCCTTCTGCGCAGCCTCGTACTTGAACTTGCCGTAGTCCATGATCTTGACCACGGGAGGCTTCGAGTTGGGGGCCACCTCAACGAGATCGAGGTCGGCTTCCTGAGCCAGGCGCAGCGCCACCTCGATGCGGACGACGCCGACCTGCTCTCCGTTCGGGCCCACGAGGCGGACCTCGGGCACGCGGATGCGGTCGTTGGTGCGGGGATCGCTGATGCGGAACTCCTTCGTGTGGGTGATGACCACCGCGACACGGGTGCGTCGCGGGCGGAGGACGACCCACTCCACCCGTCAGGACGCTTCGAGCGCCGACTCTGCACCCTGTTCCCGCGCGATTCCCGAGCGGCTACCCCGACCGCGTGACGGTCGGGGCGGAGTGCGTGACCCGGTAGCCTGGAACGGCAAGCGCGGGTGGGATGTAGATCCTCTTTCCGTTCCGGTGCAGAACGCACCGGAGACCGCAGCAGTCTAGCAGAGAGTACGGCGTGGACACGATTCGAGACCGGGACGGCGACACGGGCGACACGGCGGCGGCACAGGATGCCGACCGCCGGGCCCGCTGGGAAGAGCAGGAGCGTGCCGCGGCGTCCGCCACTCGGGACATCGCCGACGTGCCGGCGGTCGAGGTCATCACCACGACCGCGGTGCACCTTCTGAGCGCCGCCGCCGTCAAGGTCGGGCTCGCCGACGATCCCGCGACCCAGACAGACCTCGACGAGGCGCGAAAGCTCATCAACGCGCTCGCCGGCCTCATCACGGCGGGCGCGCCCGAGATCAGCGACATGCACGCCCGCTCGCTCCGCGACGGACTGCGATCGGTGCAGCTGGCGTTCCGCGAGGCATCCGTGATCCCCGACCCCATCGGTCAGGGCCCCGGCGAGAAGTGGACCGGCCCGGTCAACTGATCCCCACCGCCGCGGCTCCGCGCGCGACCGTCTCCACGGTGCGGGCCACGGCCTCGGCATCCGTGCTCCGATTGCTGACGGCGAAGCGCACCACGGTGCGACCCTGCCATGTCGAGGACGACGCCCACACTGTGCCCTCGGCGCGCAGCCAGTCCCCCAGCGCCGCGGTCGCGGCGTCGTCAGGCCCTGCAAGGCACACCTGCGTGAAGACGACGTCGTTGGGCACCGAGAGTCCCGGGATCGTCCGGAATCCGTCGGCGAGGGCGGATGCCGCCGCCGCGAGCCCGCCGACGAGGTCGGCGACGCCGGATCGGCCGAGCGATCGCAGCGCCGCCCACACCGGCACGCCGCGGGCTCGGCGCGAGAGCTCGGG
>NZ_RRYE01000158.1 GCF_004010105.1 Microbacterium sp. CPCC 204701 | reverse complement strand
CGCGGCTTGGGCGGCCCCGTAGGACGCCGAGGTCTGCGGTGCGGCAGAGGGCGCCGCCGGCGGCGTGTCGGCCGACCCGGCGCCCGAATCGGGCTGGGAGGACGGCGACGGCATGTTCGAGGGAATCGTCACGCCGCGAGTCTAGGGGTGTGACGAGTCCTCAGGGGAGGCGTGTGCGATCGATCGGCGTCCGGCGGTAGCCGTCAGTGCGGAGCTTGACGATCGTCGAGGCGACCGCCACTGCGGAAAGGGCTGAGAAGAGAATCACCATCAACATGGCAGAAACGCTACGCTTGCGTCACAACTGCCACGAGTGGCAGAATGGACACGTCTCGCAGGAAAACTGCCAGGAGGTACACGTGAAGACAGTCGCCTGCATCGTGCTGGACGGCTTCGCGCCGTTCGAGTTCGGCGTGGCCTGCGAGGCGTTCGGCCTCAACCGCTCGGACGACGGCGTTCCGAACTTCGACTTCCGCATCGTGACGGCCGACCCCGGCGTCGTGCAGTCGAAGATGGGGTTCTCGATCAACGTCGAACACGACCTGTCGTTCGCCTACGAGGCCGACCTCGTGGTGGTCTGCCCGACCCCGCGTGAGTACTGGCAGCGCACCGACCCGCGCGTGCTCGACGTCGTGCGCGCGGCAGTCGAGCGCCAGGCGTGGGTGCTGAGCGTCTGCAGCGGGTCGTTCATCCTGGCCGCCGCGGGCGTGCTCGACGGGCGGCGCGCGACCACCCACTGGATGTACGCGCCCACCATGATGGCGATGTACCCGCAGATCGATGTCGACCCCGACGTGCTGTACGTGCAGGACGGCCGCATCATCACGAGCGCCGGCACCGCCGCCGGCCTCGACGCGTGCCTGCACCTGCTGCGGCAGGAGATCGGCGCCGAGCTCACCAACAAGATCGCGCGCCGGATGGTCGTGCCCCCGCAGCGCGATGGCGGCCAGGCGCAGTTCATCGACAAGCCGCTCCCGATCACCACGTCGCTCTCGCTCGCACCGGTCACCGACTGGATGCTCGACAACCTGCGCCTCGACCTCACCGTCGACCAGCTCGCCGCCAAGGCCCACATGTCGCCGCGCACCTTCGCTCGCCGCTTCAAGGCCGACCACGGGGCGACGCCGGCGGCGTGGCTCGCGCGCCAGCGCATCATCCACGCGCAGCGGCTGCTCGAGAAGACCGACCTCGGCCTCGACCGCATCGCCTACGAGAGCGGGTTCGGCTCGGCCGCGGTGCTGCGCCAGAACTTCGCACGCGTGCTCGGCATCACCCCCACCGCGTACCGCACGCGCTTCTGCTGCACCGACGACGAGCGCGACAGGACGGATGCCCCGGCCTCCGCCGTGGCGGGGGCCGAGGCATCCGTTCTCGTCGCGTGACGAGCGCGTCGAGCGGTGCCCGTCATGAGGGCGTGGTTCAGCGCGCCTTGAGTTCGCGACCGTGCACGGTGAGGGCGTAGATCACGAGGATGTCGAGCGCGAGGACCGTGAGCGAGAGCCACGGCTGGGCCGCGATCAAGGTCAGCTGCGCGATCGCGTTGAGTGCGACGAGGATGACCGCGATGACGCGTGCCCACGTCGCTCCGGCCCACAGCGCGAAGCCGACCAGGAGGATCAGCGCGCCGAGGATCAGGTGGAACCAGCCCCACGCCTCGATGTCGAGCGAGAACAGGCCCGCCTCGCCGAGGAAGTAGGCCGTATCCGGCCCGATCAGGGCCTGGAGCCCGTGGAAGATGTTGATGATGCCGGAGATGATGAGGATGACGGCGGCGAAGACGCCCCATCCCACCCAGCCGGTGACGGTGGTGTCGTTGTCGGTCATGGAGGATCCCTTCAGATCGGCGGAGTCGTTGCGCTCCGCGCAGGGCGCCGGTGTGGAACTCTGCGTCGTCTCCGATTCTGGGAGAAAGCTGAGTGTCCGCGCGTCACGCAGGTCGCGTGAAATCCGACCCTGGGCAGGATGGCGGGCAGCGGCCCTCGCTACCGTGAGCGGGTGAGTCTCGATCCCCGTACGCGGTTCTCGCGCAAGACGCTGCGCCGTGACCTCGTGGCGGGGGTCGCACTGGGAGTCGAGAGCGTCCCGGATGGACTCGCGCAGGGGCTGCTCGCCGGCGTCAATCCGCTCGCGGGCCTCTACGGCCACCTCTTCGGCATGGTCGGTGCGGCGCTGTTCACGAGCAGTGCGCTCATGACCGTGCAGGTCACCGGTGCGATGGCGCTGATCGTCGCCGACGCGCAGTTGCAGACCCGGCCCGATCCGGATCGCGCCCTGTTCACGTTGGCGGTGCTGAGCGGGGTGCTGCTGGTCGTGCTGGGCCTGCTCGGCGGCGGCCGACTCGTGCGATTCGTGCCGACCGCCGTCATGACCGGATTCGTCACCGCGGTCGGCGTCAACATCGTGCTCGGCCAGCTGTCGAACTTCACCGGCTACGCGTCCGACGGCGAGAACCGCATCGCCAAGACGGTCGACCTCGGTCGGCATCTGCTCGAGTGGAACGTGCCATCGCTCGTGGTCGGGGCGATCACGATCCTCCTCATCATGCTGCTGCAGAACACTCGCGTCGGCGCCCTGAGCCTCGTCGTCGCCGTGGTCGCGGGGTCGGTCTCCGCGGTCCTGCTGAACCTCTGGGTGCCGCAGCCGGTCGTGGTGCTGCACGATCTCGTCGCCGTTCCGGGAAGACTGCCCATACCGGTGCTGCCGAGCGTGGACGACATCCTGTTCGTGTCGATCCCGGCGGTGTCGCTGACCTTCGTGGCGCTCGTGCAGGGCGCGGGGGTGTCGTCCGGGATCGCTGCGCGCGAAGGCAGGTCTGTCGACGTCTCGCGCGACCTCATCGGGCAAGGCGCGGGCAACGTGCTGTCGGGGATCTTCCGCGGCATGCCCGTGGGCGGGTCGTCGTCGGGATCCTCGCTCGTGGCGACGGCGGGCGCTCGAACTCGCCTCGTGTACTTCCTCGCCGGCGGGGTCATGTCGCTCGTCATCCTGTTCGCCTCAGACCTGGTCGCCTACATCGCGATGCCGGCGCTCGCGGGTCTGCTCATCGTCGTCGGCGTCGCCGCGATCAAGCCCAGTCGCGTGTACTCGGTGGTCAAGAGCGGGCCGCTGCCCACCGTGGTCATGGCGGTGACGTTCGTGCTGATGCTGCTCATCCCGCTGCAGTTCGCCGTGCTGTCGGGTGTCGGGCTCGGCATCATCCTCTACGTCGCACAGCAGTCCAATCGGCTCCGCGTGCGCCGCGTCGTCTTCTCCACTGACGGACGGATGCGCGAGGTCGAGCCACCGCACGGGATCCCGCCGCGCGAGATCGTCGTGCTCCAGCCCTACGGCAGCCTCTTCTTCGCGAGCGCGCCGACGTTCGAGCGCCAGCTACCCGAGATCACGGCCGAGTCGGAGAGCTCAGTGGTGATCGTGCGTCTTCGCGGCACCGACGATGTCGGACTCGCGTTCGTCGAGGTGCTGCGGCGTTACGCACGGGAGCTCGCCGCGGTGGGATCGAGCCTCAAGCTCGTGGTGAGCGAGCCGCTCGTCGTGCGGCAGCTGGAGGCCGGAGGTCTGGCCGCCGACATCGGCGGTCAGAACATCTACCGGGGCACCGAGTGGGTGGGCGAGGCGCTGCGGCGCGCGTACGACGACGCGCGTGAGGAGCGCAAACGGTCCTGACGATCGCCCTCGTGCCGCCGGGCCGGGTCAGTCGTCGAGGACGAAGGTCACCTCGAGCACGACCTGGAACGAGGTGATAGCGCCGTCGTCGCACTCGACCTTCTGGTCCTTCACCCAGGCTCCGCTGACGTTGCGGAGCGTCGCGTGGGCGCGGGCGATGCCCTCCGTGAGCGCCGCCTCGAAGCTCTCGGGGGAACGGGCGGTGATCGTGGTGACGCGGGCGACCGACGTGCTGCTCATGATGAACTCCCTTGTTCGCGTGGGTACAGGATCGTCCTGCGCGCGTGGCGGATCAACCCCCTCCGGTCGCGGCCGCTGCGCCTTCACCCCGCGGCGGCAGCGGCACCGGCATCCGCCCCTACCGCCACGACCGTCGCTTTGCTAAACTTGAGCCAGCACGACTCAAGTTTCGTGAACGCAGACTTCAGGAGAACGAATGAACGCACAGCCCATGCCCGGGCAGGAGGAGCAGCAGAGCGCGCTCGAGCAGTTCGGGATCAACCTCACCGACCGCGCCCGCCAGGGCAAGCTCGACCCCGTCATCGGGCGCGACAGCGAGATCCGCCGCGTCAGCCAGGTGCTGACCCGCCGCACCAAGAACAACCCCGTGCTGATCGGCGAGCCCGGCGTCGGCAAGACCGCCGTCGTCGAGGGGCTCGCGCAGCGCATCGTCGCCGGGGACGTCGCCGAGTCGCTGAAAGACAAGGAGCTCGTCACGCTCGACATCTCGGCGCTCGTCGCGGGCGCTATGTACCGCGGCCAGTTCGAGGAGCGCCTCAAGAGCGTCCTCAAGGAGATCACCGACTCCGACGGTCGCATCATCACGTTCATCGACGAGCTGCACGTGCTCATGGGCGCGGGGGGTGGCGAGGGCTCGGTTGCGGCATCCAACATGCTCAAGCCCATGCTCGCGCGCGGCGAGCTGCGCATGATCGGCGCGACCACGCTCAACGAATACCGAGAGTTCATCGAGAAGGATGCCGCGCTCGAGCGCCGCTTCCAGCAGGTCTATGTCGGCGAGCCGAGCGTCGAAGACACCGTCGCGATCCTGCGCGGACTCAAAGGTCGCTACGAGGCGCATCACGGTGTGACGATCGCCGACGGCGCCCTCGTCGCGGCGGCGTCGATGAGCAATCGCTACATCCCGAGCAGGCAGCTGCCCGACAAGGCCATCGATCTCATCGACGAGGCGATGAGCCGCCTCAAGATGGAGATCGACTCGAGCCCCGTCGAGATCGACCAGCTCCGCCGTCAGGTCGACCGCATGCGGCTCGAGGAGCTTGCCCTCAAGAAGGAGAAGGACGACGCCTCGAAGGAGCGGCGGGCGAAGCTGCGTGAGCAGATGGACATCGCGGCCGCCGAGTTGAGGGACCTCGAAGCCCGGTGGGAGCGCGAACGGGCAGGACTGAACCGCGTGGGAGACCTGAAGAAGCGCCTCGACGCAGCAGAGACTGAGCGGGACCTGGCGCTGCGCGCCGCCGACTACGCCAAGGCGTCCCGGCTCGAGTATGAGACGATCAAGCACCTCAAGGCCGAGCTCGCCGAGGCCGAGAGCGCGGAGGCCGACCCGTCCGAGGAGCGCATGGTCAACGAGCAGGTGACCGATGAAGACATCGCCGCCGTGATCGCGGCGTGGACCGGCATCCCGGTCGGGCGCCTGCTGCAGGGCGAGACCGAGAAGCTGCTGCATCTGGAGGCCGAGCTCGGCAAGCGCATCATCGGGCAGCGGGATGCCGTGAAGGCGGTGTCCGACGCGGTCCGCCGCTCCCGGGCCGGCATCAGCGACCCGAATCGCCCGACAGGCTCCTTCCTGTTCCTCGGACCCACCGGTGTCGGAAAGACCGAGCTGGCGAAGGCGCTCGCCGAGTTCCTCTTCGACGACGAGCACGCCATGGTGCGCATCGACATGTCGGAGTACGGCGAGAAGCACTCCGTCGCGCGGCTGGTCGGAGCTCCTCCCGGATACATCGGCTACGAGCAGGGAGGTCAGCTGACCGAGGCGGTGCGCCGCCGGCCGTACAGCGTCGTGCTGCTCGACGAGGTCGAGAAGGCGCACCCGGAGGTCTTCGACGTGCTCCTGCAGGTCATGGACGACGGACGCCTCACCGACGGCCAGGGCCGGACGGTGGACTTCAAGAACGTCATCCTGATCCTGACGTCGAACCTCGGCTCGCCGATCCTCATCGACCCGACGCTCTCGTTCGAGCAGAAGCGCGAGCGGGTGCAGGGCCTCGTGCGACAGGCGTTCAAGCCGGAGTTCGTGAATCGGCTGGATGACATCGTCGTGTTCCAGGCGCTCACCGAGGACGACCTCGCCCAGATCGTCGAGCTCTCGGTCGACGCCCTGCAGCGGCGTCTGCACGAGCGGCGCCTGACGCTCGCGGTGACGCCCGACGCGCGGGCGTGGCTCGCCGAGCGCGGCTACGACCCGGTGTTCGGCGCGCGGCCGCTGCGCAGGCTCATCCAGTCCGAGATCCAAGACCGCCTCGCGATGGCCCTGCTGTCGGGCGGCGTGCGCGACGGCGACGTCGTGCGGGTGGATGTCGCGGCCGACAGCTCGCAGCTCGTGCTGACCAGCGACGGCCCCGCGGCCGCCCCCGAGACCGCCTCGGACGACGAGGACGAGGTGATCGAGGCCGAGCTCCTCGACGACTGAGGCGCCGTCTCGGCCCGGCCAGGGCGTGCGAGAACACCGTCGGTGACATGACACGCCGGGTCGGGGCATCCGTCGGCGGCGTCTCGATGTGACGGACTGGTGTTTTCGCACGAGGGACGACGCCGATCCCGCCGTCGGGCGTGAGAGCATCGAGCGTGCGTACGCTCCGAGGGCTGTGGGGATCGACCCACCCCGGACCGACCCTCGTCGTGACGACGCTCGCGCTGGCACTCGGCGTCGCGGTCGGCCTCGAGCCGTGGCGCCTCGTGCTGCTGACGCTCGCAGTCCTCGCGGGCCAGATGTCGATCGGTATCTCGAACGACGCGCTCGATGCCCCGCGGGATCGCGCCGTGGGCCGCGCCGACAAGCCCGTCGCGCGCGGTGACGTGTCGGTGCGCGCGGCCTGGGTCGCGGCTTCCGTCGCCCTCGCCGCG
>NZ_RRYE01000157.1 GCF_004010105.1 Microbacterium sp. CPCC 204701 | reverse complement strand
CGCAGGCGTCTCGGCAGCGCCGCTGCCGTCGCCGATCTTCGCGAGCACCGCGCCGACCTCGACCGTCTCGTCTTCCTGGACCAGGATCTCCTCGATCACGCCGCTGATCGGCGATGGGATCTCCGTGTCCACCTTGTCCGTGGAGATCTCGAGCAGGCCCTCGTCCGCCTGGACCGTGTCGCCGACCTTCTTGAGCCAGCGGGTGACCGTTCCCTCTGTGACGCTCTCACCGAGAGCAGGGAGGACCACGGAAGTGCTCATGACGATGTCTCCTTCGGAATGGATATCGGATCTAGCTTAGTGATCGCGGGCTACCCGAGCGTCAGAGCGCGTGCAGCGGTTTGCCCGCGAGCGCGAGGAACGCCTCGCCGAGCGCTTCGCTCTGGGTGGGGTGGGCATGGATGAACGGCGCGATATCTTCGGGGTGCGCCTCCCAGCCGACGGCGAGCTGGCCCTCGGTGATGAGCTCGCCGACGCGATCGCCGATGAGATGGACGCCGAGCACCGCGCCAGCCTTCGCCCGCACGACCTTCACGAGGCCGCCGGTGCCGATGATCTCGCTCTTGCCGTTGCCCGCGAGGTTGTACTCGTACGCGACCACGCCGTCGGCGCCGTGCGCCTCGGACGCCTGCGCTTCGGTGAGACCCACCGACGCGACTTCGGGGTGGCTGTAGGTGACCTTGGGAATCTGCGCATCGGGGATCAGGACGGGGTCGAGGCCCGCGATCTCCTCGGCGACGAAGATGCCCTGCTGGAATCCGCGGTGGGCGAGCTGGAGCCCCGGCACGATGTCGCCGACCGCCCACACATGGTCCACTCCGGTGCGGAGGCGTTCGTCGGTGATGACGAATCCGCGGTCGATCGTGACCCCCGTCTCCTCGTAGCCGAGGCCCCCCGTCATCGGGCCGCGCCCGACCGCGACGAGGAGGTGGTCGGCCTCGAAGGTCGTGCCGTCCTCGAGGGTCACCGTCACGGCGTCGGCGGTCTGCGTCGCGCTCTGGAAGCGGACTCCGAGAGAGTACTGGATGCCGCGGCGCCGGAAGGCCCGCTCGAGCGCCTTGCTGAGGGCGATGTCCTCATTGGGCACGAGGTGGTCGAGAGCCTCGACGATCGTGACCTCGGCGCCGAAGGAGCGCCAGACGCTGGCGAACTCGACCCCGATGACCCCGCCACCCAAGATGACGACGCGCCCGGGGATCTCGTCGAGCTCGAGCGCATGCTCGCTCGTGAGGATGCGACCGCCGATCTCGAGTCCGGGGAGCGTGCGGCTGTAGGAGCCCGTCGCGAGGATCACGTCGGTGCCGCGATACAGGTCGTCGCCGACGCGCACGGCGGGCCCGGACTCCAGACGCCCCTCACCGTGCACCACGGTGATCCCGCGGGCCTTCACGAGTCCCTCGAGGCCTTTGTACTTCTTGGCGACGATGCCCTCGCGATAGGCGCGCACGCCCCCGGGGTCGATGCCCTCGAAGGAGGCGCGGATGCCGATGGCCGAGGCATCCCGTGCCGTGTCGGCCACCTCGGCCGCGTGCAGCAGCGCTTTCGTCGGGATGCAGCCGCGGTGCAGGCACGTGCCGCCGATCTTGTCTTTCTCCACGAGGGCGACGGATCTGCCGAGCTCCGCGGCGCGGAGTGCTGCGGCGTACCCGCCGCTGCCGCCGCCCAGGACGACGAGGTCGAAGGTGTGATCGGTCATCGTGACTCCTCTGCCATGACGAAGCGGACAAGGCTGCGCACCGTCGCGGCGGTCGGGCCCTTGTCGGTGTAGCCGAATGCGCTCTTGGTGTTGCCGGCCCCCGCGATGTCGAGGTGCACCCAGGGGATGCGCGGCGCGTCAGCGCCGTCACCGGTGCGGCCCACGAAGTGGCGCAGGAACAGCCCGGCGAAGAGCGATCCGCCCGCCGGGTCGCCGATCTTGGCGTTCTGCAGATCGGCGATGGGGGAGTCGAGCTCCTCGACCATGTGGTCGGGCAGGGGCAGCCGCCACGCGAGCTCGCCGGCCTCCTCGGCCGCGGCGAGATAGGCCGCGGTCGCTTCGTCGTCGCCCATCACGCCGACATGGCGCGTGCCGAGGGCGATCGTGATCGCGCCCGTGAGCGTCGCGACGTCGACGATCACGTCGGGGTGGTCGCGGCTGGCTGCAGCGAGGCCGTCGGCGAGCACGAGGCGCCCCTCGGCGTCGGTGTTGAGAACCTCGACGGTCGAGCCGTCGAGCATGCGCAGCACGTCGCCCGGTCGTGTGGCGCGTCCTGACGGCATGTTGTCGGCGATGCACAGCCATGCCGTGATCTTGACGGGCGCCCCGATGGACGCCGCTGCCCGCAGCACGCCGAGCGCCGTCGCGGCGCCGGCCATGTCGTACTTCATCCCGACCATGGACGCCGCGGGCTTGAGCGAGAGGCCTCCGGTGTCGAAGGTGACGCCCTTGCCCACGAGTGCGACGTGCCGGGACGCATCCGTCGGCGCGTACTCGAGGCGCACGAGGCGGGGCGGGCGGTCCGAGCCCTGACCGACGCCGAGGATCCCGCCGTAGCCCTGCTCCGCCAGCGCGGCCTCGTCGAGGATCTCCACCGTCACCGGCAGCTCCGCGACCGCGTCGACGGCGCGCTCGGCGAAGTCGGCCGGTCCGAGCCATTCCGCCGGAGTCGAGACGAGGTCCTTGACGAGGGCGACGGCGACGGCCGTCTCGCTGATCGCGCGCAGGGCGTCGTCGTCGGGATCGGCCGTTCCGTGCACGATCACGCGCGAGGCGCGAGGTGTGGGTGCCTCGGTCTTGTAGCCGTCGAACCGGTACCCGCCGAGCGCGGCACCCTCCGCGACCGCCGTCCAATCCGAGGGGTCGGCGTACGGGGCCGCCACCGCGACCGTCTCGAATCCGGTGAGGTTGCGTACCGCCGCTCCGACCGCGTCGCGCAGCGCCGAGGCATCCGGCGTCGCTCCCGTGCCGACGACGGCGAGCGGAAGCGTCGTGGTCTCGGGCGCGTGCACCCGCACGAGCGAGCCGGTCCCGCCGCTGAAGCCCACGGCGAGGAGGGCGTCGCGAAGCCCCGGCCACTCGGCGAGATCGGGGGAGTCGTCGGCCTCGAGCGGGGGAAGCGCCAGCAGGATCGCGTCTGCGTCGGACTCTCGGACAGGAGTGGTGCGGTACGCGAGGTCGGGAAGCGACATGGTCTCCATCCTAGGGACGCGGGTGTTCGCTCTGAGCGCGATGGCCGCGACCCGGCGCGTCCGCGCGGCTCGTAGCATTGAGCCATGCCCTTTCCCGGCCCGCTGTACGAGCGTGCGGCCTCCGCACCGCCGGTTCCACGCGGACTGCCGCTCGTGATCGCCCTCACCGGGTTCACCGACGCAGGCAGCGCGGTGAGCCGTCTGATCGAGTACTTTCGTGATGAGCTGTCGACGTCGCCGCTCGCGGTGTACTCGAACGACTCCCTGCTGGACTACCGCGCCCGCCGGCCGATCGTCTCGTTCGAGAAGGATCACCTGACGGACTACCGTCCGCAGCGGCTCGAGCTCGCGTTCGCGCACGACTCACTCGGCCAGCCGTTCCTGCTCCTTGCGGGATACGAACCGGATTTCGGTTGGGACGCGTTCGCGGCATCCGTCGTCGACTTCACCGAGACCTACGGCGTGTCGACGGTGACCTGGGTCCACGCCATCCCCATGCCCGTGCCGCACACACGCCCCATCGGCACCACGGTGAGCGGAACCCGCTCGGAGCTCACCGAAGCGCACTCGGTGTGGCAGCCTCACACCCAGGTGCCGGCGACGGCCGGTCACCTGCTCGAGTACCGACTGGCCGAAGCGGGCGCCCGGATCGCGGGCTTCGTCCTGCTGGTGCCGCACTACCTCGGCGACACGGAGTATCCGGCGGCCGCCCTCGCCGCCCTCGACAGTCTCACCGCCGCGACCGGCCTGGTGTTCGCCGGCGATGAGCTGCGCGAAGAGAATCGCGTCTACCTCGACAAGGTGACGGAGCAAATCGAGGGCAGTGACGAGCTCGCCCGCATGGTGCAGGGGCTGGAAGAGCGGTACGACGCCTATATGGCGGGTTCCACGCTCGCCACGCCGATGATCCACACCGGAGATCTGCCGAGCGCCGACGAGCTGGCCGCCGAGCTGGAGCGCTTCCTGGCGTCGCGTCCGGGCGATGACGACAAGCGCGGCGCCTGAACGGATTCGTCAGCGACGGAATGCCGAGCCGACCTGGTGCGTTCTGCTTGTGTACGGGGGCGCGTCGACCGTGATGGGGCGATGCTGGCGGCGTGCGGCAAGTATGAGATACTGGATGCTCTGACCCGTTGTCAACCGTCCTCGTGGGGTTTCTCTGCGAGACGTGGACTTGACAAGGGTCTTACTAGTGTCCGAAACCGACCGGAGCGTGCACGGCACGTCGACCGGTGAAAGGCGAAACGTGACTCCAGGCACGAAGACCAAGGCCAGTACGGCCGCGAAGGACACCGAGAAGGACGAGGCGACGGCCACGCCCGCAGCGAAGAAGGCCGCGCCGAAGGCGCAGACCTCGAAGACCAAGTCGACTGCGAAGGCGAAGGCCGCGCCGAAGACGGCGTCCACGCGCGGTGCGAAGGCTGACGATGAGTTCGAGGACGACGTCGAGGAGCTCGACGACGACGTCGTGCTCGTTGCCGACGACGTCGAGGCGACCGCCGCGGACGACGCCGAGCCGACTTCGGTCAAGGCCGACGGCAAGGCCGCGGCCGACGACGCCGGCTCATCCGACGACGACGAAGAAGAAGAGAGCACCAAACCGGCGTTCACCGAGCCGCTGCCCACGGGCGCGATCGTGATCTCGTCGAACGACGAGGACGACATCCCCGTCTACTCCACGCAGATCACCGGCGCGACGGCCGACCCGGTCAAGGACTACCTGAAGCAGATCGGAAAGGTCCCGCTGCTGAACGCGGCCGAAGAGGTCGAGCTCGCGATGCGCATCGAGGCCGGTCTGTTCGCCGAAGAGAAGCTGTCGCACATGTCGGCGGCCGAGAAGTCGTCGCAGCTGGGGCTCGACCTGCAGTGGGTCGCGCGCGACGGCCAGCGCGCGAAGAGCCACCTGCTCGGGGCGAACCTGCGTCTGGTCGTATCGCTCGCCAAGCGCTACACCGGCCGCGGCATGCAGTTCCTGGATCTCATCCAAGAGGGCAACCTCGGTCTCATCCGCGCGGTCGAGAAGTTCGACTACACCAAGGGCTTCAAGTTCTCGACCTACGCGACGTGGTGGATCCGCCAGGCGATCACGCGAGCGATGGCCGACCAGGCACGCACCATCCGCATCCCGGTGCACATGGTCGAGGTCATCAACAAGCTTGCGCGCGTCCAGCGCCAGATGCTGCAGGACCTCGGCCGCGAACCCACGCCGGAGGAGCTCAGCCGCGAGCTCGACATGACCCCTGAGAAGGTCATCGAGGTGCAGAAGTACGGGCGTGAGCCCATCTCGCTGCACACGCCGCTCGGCGAGGACGGCGACAGCGAGTTCGGCGACCTCATCGAGGACACCGAGGCCGTCGTCCCGGCGGACGCCGTCGGGTTCACGATGCTGCAGCGTCAGCTCGAGTCGCTCCTCGACTCGCTCTCGGAGCGCGAGGCGGGCGTGATCCGCATGCGCTTCGGGCTGGGCGACGGCCAGCCCAAGACGCTCGACCAGATCGGCGACACGTTCGGCGTCACGCGAGAGCGGATCCGCCAGATCGAGTCCAAGACGATGGCCAAGCTCCGGCATCCGTCCCGGTCGCAGTCCCTCCGGGACTACCTGGAGTGAGCGAGGCGGACGCCCCGGCTCCGCGCAAGCCGGGTCTGCGGTACGTCGTGCCCGTGCTCGCCGGCAAGCTCGCGCGGTTCGCGACGCGCCTGCGAGGCGGCGGATCAGCGTTCCCGGGGTACCTGACCAATCGGCTGGCGCCGACGCTCCTGCCGACCCTCGCCGACCAGTTCGGCCATGGCGTCGTGTTCGTGCTCGGCTCGAACGGCAAGACGACGACCACGCACATGATCAGCGAGGTGCTGCGTGCGCACGGGCTGAACGTGTTCACGAACCCGACAGGGGCGAACCTGCCGCAGGGGGTCACGAGCGCGATGCTCGCCGACGCCACCCTCACGGGCCGCGTGCGCGCGGACGTCGCCGTGCTCGAGGTCGACGAAGGCTTCGCCGCCGACCTGGCCGGCCGGCTGTCGCCGTCGGTCATCGTCTCGCTGAACGTGCAGGTGGACCAGCTCTACCGGTTCTTCGAGACTGAGCGCGTGGCCGACATGATGCTGGATGCCTCGGCCCGCGCGTCCGGACACGTCATCGTCAACCGCGACGACCCGTATCTGTCGAAGATCGACGAGGGCGCGATGCGGGCTCCGGTGTCGTACTTCGGCGTCGCCCCCGAGCTCGTCGCAGCCTCCGCGCACGGCCTGGCCAACGCCGCAGATCTCCGCAGCGGCGAGTTCGGCGCCACGCCCCACGACGCCCTTGCCGAGGTGACCGCGGTCCACGGCCGTGACGTCGGTGTGACGGTCGACGGCGCGCGGTTCGACATCCGGATCCCGGCACGTGGCATGCATTACGCAGCTGACGCCGCGGCGGCTCTGGCGGTCGCCGCGCGCACGCTCGGCGACGACTTCCGGCCCGCGGACGCCGCCGCCGGATTCGCTCGCATGGCACCGGCCTACGGCCGCGGCGAGGTCGTCCCCCTGCGCAGCGATCCGGCCGGCGAGCAGGTCGAGTTCGTGATGTTCAAGAACGGACCGAGCCTCCAGATGAACCTCGA
>NZ_RRYE01000156.1 GCF_004010105.1 Microbacterium sp. CPCC 204701 | reverse complement strand
CGGTCGCCCGCGCGATCCTCGACCAGCAGCAGCGCCGCGGCACCCGCACGAGTGCCGCGATCATCGCTGCCGGCGAGCTGGGCGGTCGCGAGCCCGGCGCCCCGCTGCGCTTCGCGGTCGAGGATCAGCTCGGAGCCGGTGCGATCGTCGACGCGCTCGGAGCGCTCGGCATCGACCACACGTCGCCCGAAGCCGCGGCCGCGGGGGAGGCGTTCCGTGGCCTCCGGGGGGCGGTGCGGCACCTCCTCACCGCGAGCGGATCCGGCCAGGAGCTCATGCGTCGACAGGCTCAGCAACCGGGGGTGGCTCAGCAACCGGGCGCGGTGCGTGACGAGGTGCTGAATGCGGCGGCGGTGGATGCCGCACCCGTCGTTCCGGTGCTGCGTGACGGGGTCTTCGTCGCCTCCTGACTCAGCGCGGCGTCATCGCGGCCAGGCGCGCTGCCGGCGTGATCTCGCGGCGGGTCCACGTGATCAGGAACCGCTCGTCGAACACCCGGGCGCACCTCGCGCACGACGTCGGCCGCGTCGCCCTGCGGTGCCGGTACGCGACGTGCCCCGTCGGGCAGACCCCGATCCACGGTGCGAGCTCGGTCGCCGTCTCACCGTGATGGGTGGTGCCGCCGACGTAGCCGAGATCGCGGGCGACCGCGCGCCAGCGCGGACCGTGGCCCGCCTCGGCGCCGGCGAGCGCGTGGGCGACCTCGTGCAAGAGCGTCTGGTGGTTGGTGTCGTCGTCGTATCGCGCGGTGAGGTAGCGCGACACGCTGATGCGCTTGCGCGTGTAGTCGCAGAGCCCGGCGCGGCGCTTGGCGTTGTCGAACGCGAACGTCCACGACGGGTCCAGGTGGGCGGCGATGAGGGCGTCGGCCCAGTGCCGCACGCGATGCAGTTCCGACATGTCCGGGAGACTAGAACGTATCTACGACACTCGAAGGGCGGCGGCGGTCAGCTGGCGACCGATGCCGCGGCCCGGCGCCGGTCGGCGGCGTCGATGGCGAGCAGCGTCGACTCGAGCTGGTCGTCGCTCGCGCCGGACTCCTGACGCAGGAACAGCGCCCGCTTGAAGTCCTTGCGGGCCGATTCGAAGTCTCCGTCGTCGTAGTGGACCTTGCCCCGGTGCTGGTAGGCGAACGCCGCGATGCCGGCCCAGCCCTGCCCCTCGGCCTCTTCGGCGCACGTCGTCAGCTCCTGCTCGGCAGCGGCGTACGCGCCGCGCGCCTGCAGTACGGTCGCATGCAGGATGCGGGCGCGCAGCAGATCCTTGCGCGTGCCGGCCATGCGGGCCACGCGCACCGACTGCTCCGAGACGACGAGAGCGTCCTCGGTGCGGTCGAGCACCTTCAGCAGCCACACGCGCTCCAGCAGCGCAGGCAGGCTCCGCTGCTCGCCGATCTCTTCGAGGCGCTCCCTGCACTGCCGGGCATCCACCTGCTCGCGCAGCGTGTCAGGGTCGTACCCGCGGATGTAGCTCACCGATGACTCCCTTCGCCAGCGCTGCCGGATCGCCTTTCCAGTGTGCCGTCCGCCCCACCGCGGCCGCGCGTGCCACGCCGGTCTCGGCATCGCTTCCCGCGTCCGAAGATCGCGACCGTGAACGGTGGCCGCGTCAGCGATCGAAGACGGATGCCGAGGGCTTGGGCGAGGGGGTGGCGTCGACGTCGGTCGCGACCCGCGCACCCCGCGCGAAGTCGTCGACCTCGCGGCCTTCCGCGACCTTCGCTGGATGCGGGCCGGCAGCCATGATCCGCGGCAGCCATTCGGTCGGAAGGGCGGCGCGGGACGCCGCGATCACGAGGTTGCCGAACCTGCGGCCCTTGAGGGTCTGCACCTCTGCCAGCACGATCACGTGCTCGAGCACGGCCCGCACCGTGGCCACCTGGCGGCGTGCGAAGGCGAGTCCTGCGCCGTCGGCGACGTTGACGAGCAGCACCCCGTCGGGCGCGAGGAATCGCACAGCCTCGGTGAAGAACTCCACCGTGGTCAGGTGAGCGGGGGTCTGTGCGCCGGAATACACGTCGGAGACGACGAGGTCGGCCGCGCCGACCAGGCCGGCGGGCAGCCGTCGCAGCACCTCACGAGCGTCGCCGATCCGCATCCGGATCGACGCGCCCCGCGGCAGCGGCAGGTTCTCGCGCACGAGGTCCCACAGTGCGGGCTCGAGCTCGACCACCTGCTGGCGCGACCCCGGCCGTGTCGTCTCCACATACCGCGGGACGGTGAGGGCGCCCGCCCCGAGGTGGAGCGCGGTGAGGGGCTGTCCCGGCATCCGCAGCCTGTCGATCACCGCCGCCATACGCGCGACGTATTCGAAGTGCAGGTGCGTCGGATCGTCGAGGTCGACGTGCGACTGAGGGGTGCCGTCGACGTCGAGCTCCCACCCGCCGCCGAACGCCGACGGGACGATGCGGGCGAGGGTGCCGTCGCTCAGCCGGGCGGACGGACCGGATGCCTCTTCCTTCGCCCGAGCCATGGCCACCACGTTAGCGTCCCGCGCACCGTGCGACCCGGCTATTGCGCTCCTCGCTCAGCGACCGAACCGGTGGCTGCGCAGATCGCTCGAAATGCGGCATCCGGCCATGTCGAAACATAATCGAGACACAGGTGTAATCGTCGGTGCCGTCACGTGCGGGTAGCGTCGGAGCATCACACCCCGATGAGGGCTGAGCTCACCCCGGCTTCACGACGACGTGCAGCGCGGCCCGCACGATATGGAAGGTGCACAGCACATGCTCCACACATCGAGAAGGCGCTGGCTCGCCGGCGCCGCGACGATCGCCGTCGGTGCGGTCGTCCTCACCGCCTGCGCGAGCCAGCGCGAGGAAGGCGGCGCGACCGACGCGGCGGCCGATGTCGACGGCACGTTCGTCTTCGGCGCGTCCTCCGACCCGGCGAACCTCGATCCCGCTTTCGCACAGGACGGCGAGACGTTCCGCGTCTCCCGGCAGATCTTCGAAGGTCTCATCGGCACGGAGCCCGGCACCGCCGACCCGGCGCCGCTGCTCGCCGAGTCATGGGTGTCGTCCGATGACGGCATGTCGCACACGTTCGAGCTCAAGCAGGACGTGACCTTCCATGACGGCACGCCGTTCGATGCCGAGGCCGTCTGCTACAACTTCGATCGCTGGTACAACTGGACGGGCCTGGCCGCGACCGAGTCGCTGTCGTACTACTACGGCAAGCTCTTCCGCGGCTACGTCGAGACGGCCGAGTCCGCGGTCTACAAGTCGTGCACGCCCGACGGCGACCACTCGGTCACGATCGAGCTGAACCAGCCCTTCGCCGGATTCATCCCCGCGCTCTCGCTGCCGGCCTTCGCGATGCAGAGCCCGACGGCGCTCCAGGAGTACGACGCGGACGGCATCGGCGGCACGGAGGAGGCGCCCTCGCTGTCGGAGTACGGAGAGGGGCACCCCACCGGCACCGGCCCCTACAAGTTCGAGGAGTGGGCTCCCGGCGAGAGTGTGACGCTGTCGGCCTACGACGACTACTGGGGCGAGACAGGACAGGTCGACGAGATCATCTTCCGCACCATCGACGACCCGACCGCGCGTCGCCAGGCCCTCGAGTCCGGCTCGATCGACGGCTACGACCTCGTCGGACCCGCCGACTCGGCGGCTCTCGAGGAGGACGGCTTCACGATGGTGTCGCGTCCGCCCTTCACGATCCTCTACCTGGCGTTCAACCAGGCGATCCCGGAGCTGCAGGATCCGAAGGTGCGTCAGGCCCTGTCGCACGCGATCGACAAGGACGCCCTGATCGCTCAGGTGCTGCCCGAGGGCACCGAGAAGGCCACGCAGTTCATCCCCGACGTGGTGAACGGGTGGAACCCCGATGTGACGACTTACGAGTACGACCCCGAGCAGGCGAAGGCTCTGCTGGCAGAGGCGGGCTACGACGAAGCGAACCCGCTCACGCTCGACTTCAACTACCCGGTGAACGTCTCGCGCCCCTACATGCCGGACCCCGAGCAGATCTTCACGGTGCTGTCGTCGCAGCTCTCGGAGGTCGGCGTGGTCACCAACCCGGTCACCGACGCGTGGAGCCCCGACTACCTCGACAAGATCACGGGATCGTCGGATCACGGCATCCACCTGCTCGGGTGGACCGGCGACTACAACGACACCGACAACTTCGTCGGCGTCTTCTTCGGTGGACCGTCGGCGGAATGGGGCTTCGAGAACGCGGAGCTGTTCGCGGCCCTGCAGGAGGCGCGTGGAGTGCCGAACCTCGAGGATCAGACGGCGCTCTACGAAGACATCAACGAGATGGTCGCGCAGTTCATCCCGGGCGTGCCGCTGGCCCACCCCGCACCCACGCTGGCGTTCTCGCCGCGGGTGGAGAGCTACCCGGCCAGCCCGGTCAACGACGAGGTCTTCACCGACATCGTCCTGACCGAGTAACGACGGGCCCGCCCGTCACGCGATGCGGGGGAGGCAACCTCCCCCGCATCGCGCACCGACCCGACCTCGGAGACTTCCCACGTGCTGCGCACCATCGGCAACCGGCTTCTGCTCCTCATCCCCACCCTGCTCGGCCTCAGCATCCTGCTCTTCCTGTGGGTGCGCTCGCTTCCCGGCGGACCGGCCGTCGCACTCCTCGGCGAGAGGGCGACTCCCGAGGCCGTCGAGCGGATCAATGAGCTCTACGGCTTCAACCGCCCCGTCCTCGAGCAGTACATCGTGTGGCTCGGCCGCCTCGTCACGGGTGACTTCGGCGCGTCGATCGAGACCGGGCGCGCGGTGCTCGACGAGTTCTGGCGCCGGTTCCCCGCCACGGTCGAACTGTCGGTCGCGGCGCTCATCATCGCGGTCGGGATCGGCATCCCCCTCGGCTACTGGGCGGCGCGGCACCACGGCAGGCTGAGCGATCACGCGGCGATCGTGTTCAGCCTCATCGGCATCACGATCCCGGTGTTCTTCCTCGCGTTCCTGCTCAAGTACGTCTTCGCGGTGCAGCTCGGCTGGCTGCCGAGCGACGGCCGGCAGGATCCGCGCATCGACGCGACGCACCCGACCGGCTTCTACGTGCTCGACGGCATCCTGACCGGCGAGTTCGATGCCGCCTGGGACGCGATCCTGCACCTCATCCTCCCCGCGATCGCCCTGGGCACGATCCCGCTCGCGATCATCGTCCGCATCACCCGGGCATCCGTGCTGGAGGTGCAGAACTCCGACTATGTGCGCACCGGCCGGGCGAAGGGCATCAGCACCGGCACGCTGCGGCAGCGCTTCATCCTGCGCAACGCGATGCTTCCCGTCATCACGACGGTCGGCCTGCAGGTCGGCCTGCTCCTGGCCGGTGCGATCCTCACCGAGACGGTGTTCGCGTTCCCGGGCATCGGCTCATTCATGGCGAACGCGATCCAGGCGCGCGACTTCCCCGTCCTGCAGGGCTTCATCATCTTCATCGCGGTCATCTACGCGCTCATCAACCTGACGGTCGACGTCTCGTACAGCTTCATCGACCCGAGAGTGAGGGTCTCATGATCATCCATCCGCTCCACAGGGGAGGGACCGCATGAGCTCCGTCCTGCTGCCCCCGGCGCCTGAGGGCGGTCCCGTCGACGACACCTCGGTCGACGACGCCGCGCTGCTGGCCGCGAAGACCCGCGGCGGCGGGTTCTGGCGCGGCGTGTTCCGGCGCCTCCGCCGGAACCCGACCGCCTGGGGCGGCGCCGCGATCGTCCTCGTCTTCGTCGTCGTGGCACTCCTCGCGCCCTGGCTGGCGCCGTACGCCGAGACAGCGCTGCCGGGTGCCAGGAACATCACCCCGACGCACATCCCCGGCCCGGGAGAGCTCCCGCAGTTCCCCCTCGGTCTCGACCGCTTCGGGGGTGACGTGCTGTCGAAGCTGATCTGGGGCGCGCGCGCCTCCCTTTTGATCGGCGTCGTGTCGACGGTGTTCGGTCTGATCGGCGGAATGATCCTCGGTCTCGTCGCGGGTGCGTTCGGCGGGTGGGTCGACACCGTCATCATGCGTTTCGTCGACATCCTCCTCTCGGTGCCGAACCTGCTGCTCGCGGTGTCGATCGCGGCGATCCTCGGTCAGACACAGCTCTCCGTGATGATCGCGATCGGCGCGTCGCAGGTGCCGATCTTCGCGCGGCTCCTGCGCGCCTCGATGCTGCAGCAGCGAGGCGCCGACTATGTGCTGTCAGCGCAGACCCTCGGCCTCGGACGCGGCACGATCACGATGAGCCACGTCCTGCCCAACAGCATCGGCCCGGTGATCGTCCAGGGCACGCTGACGCTCGCGACCGCCGTGATCGACGCGGCGGCGCTGTCGTTCCTGGGCCTCGGCGGCGGACGTCCCGAGACCGCTGAGTGGGGCCGCATGCTCACCTACGCGCAGGCCGAGCTCGCGATCGCCCCGTGGCTGGCCTTCCTCCCCGGTCTGTGCATCATGGTCACCGCACTCGGCTTCACCCTCTTCGGCGAGGCGCTGCGCGAAGCCATGGACCCGCGCACGCGGGCGCGCTGAGGCATCCGTCGCGCTCGAGGAATCGCTTTCAGACCGCGATGTCGAGCTCGTTGCCGGGGATCGAAGCCAGCAGGCGCCGCGTGTACGGATCGCGCGGGTTGGTGAAGATCTCCTCCGAGGACGCGGCCTCGACCAGCTGCCCGTCCTTCATGACGCAGACGTAGTCGCTGATGAGGCGCACCACCGCGAGGTCGTGCGAGATGAAGAGGTAGCTGAGGCCGTACTCTCGCTGCAGGTCGCGCAGGAGCGTGAGCACCTGGTCCTGCACGAGCACGTCGAGCGCCGACACCGGCTCGTCG
>NZ_RRYE01000155.1 GCF_004010105.1 Microbacterium sp. CPCC 204701 | reverse complement strand
GATCCGGATGCCGCGCACCAGGTCGCGGCGGCGCCCGGACGGCCACCCGGACGGAGCGCGATGAGCGCGTCCGAGCAGCTCGCTTCGTTCCTGGCACGCATCCGCGGCGGCGATCTCGGTGCCATCCCTGTGGTCGTCGGCATCGTCGTGATCTGGACGGTGTTCCAGCTGCTGAATCCGCTGTTCCTCTCGAGCGAGAACCTCAGCAATCTCACGATGCAGTGCGCCGCGATCGGCACCATCGCTCTCGGGGTGGTGCTCGTGCTCCTCCTCGGCGAGATCGATCTGTCGGTCGGCTCGGTGTCGGGGCTGGCGGCGGCCGTGCTCGCCGTGTCGTTCATGCAGCTGCAGTGGCCCCTCGTGCTGGCCATCCTCGCGGCGATGGCGATCGGCTGCCTCGTCGGACTGCTGTACGGCTACCTGTTCACCCGGTTCGGGCTGCCGAGCTTCGTGATCACTCTCGCCGGTCTGCTCGGCTTCCTCGGGCTGCAGCTGTGGGTGCTGGGCGAGACCGGCTCCATCGCCTTCCCGTTCGACGCGTGGATCGTGCAGTTCGCGCAGCAGATGTTCCTGCCGGCGTGGGCGTCGTACGTCGCCGCTGTGCTCGCGGTCGCCGCGTTCGCGTTCTCGCTGCTGCGGCGCGCGCGCCGTCGTGCGGCTGCGAACCTGGTGAGCCAGGGCTACCTCGAGATCGGCGTGCGCAGCGCCGTGCTCCTGGCGTTCCTGCTCGTGGCGGCGTGGTACCTGAACCTCTACCGCGGCGTCGGCGTGATGTTCCTGCTGTTCCTCGCCCTGGTCGTGGCGATAAACTTCGCTCTCACGCGCACGCGGTGGGGGCGCGCCGTGTACGCCGTCGGCGGCTCGGTCGAAGCCGCCCGGCGCGCAGGGATCCGCGTCGACCGCATCTATCTCTCGGTGTTCGCGATGTGCTCGACGCTCGCCGCCGTGGGGGGCATCCTCGCCGCCGCGCGCCTCGGGTCGGCGACCCAGAGCTCGGGCACGGGCGACGTGAACCTCAACGCCATCGCGGCGGCCGTCATCGGAGGCACGAGCCTGTTCGGCGGCCGCGGGTCGGCCTTCTCGGCGCTCATCGGCATCGTCGTGATCCAGTCGATCTCGTCGGGGCTCACCCTCCTCAACCTGGACTCGTCGGTGCAGTTCATGGTCACCGGCGTCGTGCTGGTGCTCGCCGTGATCGTCGATTCCATCTCGCGGCGCACGCGCGCTGCCACCGGCCGGGCTTGACCGACTGCCTTCACAGCTCAAACACGAGCAACGTTCGAGATCCGCTGTGGCGCGCACGAGCGCTACATACTGCTCATGCCGAGCATGTTCGCTGAGTCATTTCGCTATAGATGAGCGGCTGGGGGGCAGTTTTCCCGGGCGTTGCCAAAGCGTTACGTTCAAGACTTGACGCCAAGAACCGATGTCGTCAGGATCGCTCTCAGCGCGATGTGCGCCAGGGACGTTCCTGGGGCCCGCACATTTCAATGACGAAAGGCGAAAGATGAAGAAGTCTTCCCTGCTCGCCGTAGCAGCCCTCACGGGCGCCGCTGCGGTGATGCTCGCCGGCTGCGCCGGCGGAACCGGTGCGCCGACGGACGATGGCGACGGTGGCGGCGACGCTGCGGGCCGCGCCTGCGTGATCCTCCCCGACGCGGCGTCCTCGCCGCGCTGGGAGAACTTCGACCGCAAGTACCTGCAGGAGGGCCTGGAGGCCGCCGGCTTCGAGACCGATATCCAGAACGCGCAGGGCGACGTCAACAAGTACTCGACCATCGCCGACCAGCAGCTGACGCAGGGCTGTGGCGTCATGCTGCTCGTGGACTACCAGGGCGCAGCCGAGACCGTGGCCGCCAAGGCCACGGGCGAGGGCATCCCGGTCATCGCGTACGACCGCCCGTTCGAGGGCGCCGACTACTACGTGTCGTTCGACAACGTCGAGGTCGGCCGTCTCGAGGGCCAGACCGTGCTCGACGGACTCGAGGCCGCCGGCAAGGACCCGGCGACCGCGGTCGTGGTGTACATGGGCGGCGACCCGACCGACGGCAACGCCGCGATGTTCAAGGAGGGCGCTGTCGAGGTCATGGAGGCCGCAGGCATCCAGCCGGCCGCCGAACCCCCGGGGGTCTGGGACCAGGCCAAGTCGCAGACCAACTTCGAGCAGGCGCTGACCTCGCTCGGCGGCGCCGTCGACGGTGTGTGGGTGGCCAACGACACCAACGCCGCGGGCGTCATCAAGGTGCTGCAGGACAACAACCTGACCGGCGTCGCCGTGTCGGGCCAGGACGCGAACGTCGCGGGCCTGCAGAACATCCTGCTCGGCTGGCAGACCGCCACGGTCTACAAGCCGGTCGCCGACGAGGCCGCGGCTGCGGTCGAGACCGCCATCGCGCTCCTCAACGAAGAAGAGGTCGCGACGGATGCCGAGCTCGACGACGGCACGCCCTACATCCAGGTCAGCCCGATCCTGGTCGGCCCCGACAACGTCAAGGACGTCATCGCCGCCGGCGACGCGTCGTACGACGACGTCTGCACGCCCGACGTGATGGCCGCTTGCGAACAGTACGGAGTCACCGAGTAGCGTTCGGTCCACAGCCGCGAGGGCGTCGCGTCGTCGATGGCGCGGCGCCCTCGTGGCGCAACCGGCACATCGCAAGGAAGCGAGCATGTCAGACATCACCATGGCCCCAGAAACCGCGCTCGACGCGCAGCCGATCATCCAGCTGGTCGGCGTCAAGAAATCCTTCGGCCCGGTCAGCGTCCTCAAGGGCGTCGACCTCAGGGTCCATCCCGGCCGGGTCACCGCCCTGGTGGGTGACAACGGCGCCGGCAAGTCCACCCTCATCAAGGGTCTCGCGGGCGTGCAGCCCTACGACGCGGGCGAGGTCCTGATCGACGGCGTGCACCGCGACCTGCACGCGCCGCGCGATGCGTCGGGCCTCGGCATCGAGGTCGTCTACCAGGACCTCGCGCTGTGCGACAACCTCGACATCGTCCAGAACATGTTCCTGGGCCGTGAAGAGCTCGCAGGCGGCACGTTCGACGAGGGCCGCATGGAGAAGGACGCCTCCGACACGCTGCGCTCGCTCTCGGTGCGAACGGTCAAGTCGGTGCGGCAGAAGGTCTCCAGCCTGTCGGGAGGGCAGCGGCAGACCGTCGCCATCGCGCGCGCCGTGCTGAAGAAGGCTCGCGTGGTGATTCTCGACGAGCCGACCGCCGCGCTCGGCGTCGCGCAGACGGAGCAGGTGCTGAACCTCGTCAAGCGCCTGTCCGAGCAGGGCGTCGCAGTGATCCTCATCAGCCACAACCTCGCGGACGTGTTCGAGGTCGCCGACGACATCGCCGTGCTGTACCTCGGTCAGATGGTCGCGCAGATCCCGAAGGCTGAGACCACCCGCGACGACGTCGTGGGCTACATCACCGGCACCAAGACCCTCGGCGGCGTCCAGATCATGAGCACCGAGACGATCCGCACCGAAGGAGGCGTGGAATGAGCACCAACGCGACCCGGACCGAGGCCGCCCCCGATCCCGTCGCGAGCGACCTCATCGGCAGCGGCGTCGAAGGCGGGCTCGGCGACCAGGTGCAGGCGTGGTGGCAGCGTGTGCGCGGCGGCGACATGGGGGCGCTCCCCGCCGTCGGCGGACTCGTCGTGCTCGGCATCCTGTTCTCGATCCTGAGCCCCTTCTTCCTGACCGAGCGCAACTTCGCGAACCTGCTCAACCAGGCGGCGACGCTCGTCGTGCTCGGCATGGCGCTGGTGTTCGTGCTGCTGCTCGGCGAGATCGACCTGTCGGCCGGTGTCACCGGCGGCGTCGGGATGGCGCTGTTCGTCGTGCTGAACGCGCAGTTCGGCATCCCGTGGCCGCTCGCGCTGCTCATCGGATTCGGCTTCGGGTTCCTCACCGGCGCCCTCATAGGCTTCTTCGTCGCGAGGATCGGGATTCCATCGTTCGTCGTGACGCTGGGTCTCTTCCTGGGCTTCCAGGGCCTCGCGCTCGTGATCATCGGGCCCGGCGGGCTCTTCCGCCTCCAGGTGCCGGAGCTCATCGCGCTGCAGAACGGCAACCTGCCGGTGTGGGGCGGCTGGGGGATGCTCGTGATCATGCTGGTGATCTCGACGGCGACGTCGTTCTGGGATCGCGCCCGCCGCACCCGCGCGGGCGTGCCGAATCGGGCGGTCTCGCTCGTGTGGATCAAGCTCGCCGCGATCGCCGTCATCGGCGGAGTGGTCGTGTACGTGCTGAACCAGAACCGCGGTCAGTCCGTCGTCGAGGTCGCGGGCGTGCCGATCGTCGTCCCGGTCGTGCTCGCGATCCTGTGGATCGGCACGTTCGTGCTCGACCGCACCAAGTTCGGCCGGTACGTGTATGCGATCGGCGGCAATGCCGAGGCGGCGCGCCGCTCGGGGGTCAAGGTGCGCTGGATCAAGTGGTGGGCGTTCGTCATCTGCTCGAGCCTCGCGGTCTTCTCGGCGCTGCTGAGCGTCGCGCGGGTCGGCTCGGTCGACGCGACGGTCGGCCGCGACATCGTGCTGTCGGGCGTGGCCGCGGCGGTCGTGGGCGGTGTGAGTCTCTTCGGCGGGCGCGGACGCCTCATGCACGCCGCGATCGGCGCGCTGGTCATCGCGGTCATCACGAACGGCCTCGGTCTGCTCAACCTGCCGGCGGGCATCAACCTGCTGGTCACCGGCGGTGTGCTGATTCTCGCCGCGACCGTCGACGCCCTGTCGCGGCTGCGGTCAGGCGGCGTCAGGACGTAACCGGGTCGCGCACGCCGTCACTGCACGTGAGAGCGCCGGATGGGTCATCCCGGCGCTCTCACGTGCAGACGGCGAGCATCTCCTCGACCCAGGCGGGCACAAGCTCGGTCGCCGGTCCGGCCCTGGCGTCGTCGAAGGGCACCAGCGCGTCGCTCGGCTCGAGGTTCAGCTCGACCGTGCGGGCACCGAACGACGCGGCCAGGGCCGCGTAAGCCGCCGCCGGATAGACAGCGCCCGACGTGCCGATCGAGGCGAACACGTCGCACGCGACGACCGCCCGCTCTATGCGGTCGAGGTCGTAAGGCATCTCGCCGAACCAGACGACGTCGGGGCGCAGCATCCGTTCGCCGCATTCCGGGCACGGCGGCCGGTCGATCAGGTCCCCATCCCATGCGGGGCGCGCGCCGCACCACCCGCACAGCGCCCGGCGCAGCTCGCCGTGCATGTGCACGAGGTTGCCGGTGCCGGCGCGCTCGTGCAGGTCGTCGACGTTCTGCGTCACCACGAGCAGCTCCGGCCCGATCGCGTCCTCGAGTCGCGCGAGCGCGCGATGCGCCGCGTTCGGAGCGACGGATGCCAGTGCCCGGCGTCGTGCGTCGTAGAAGGCGAGCACCGTGCCGGGGTCGGCCTCGTATGCGTCAGGCGTCGCGACGTCTTCGATGCGATGCCCCTCCCACAGCCCGTCCGGACCGCGGAACGTCGGCACGCCGCTCTCGGCCGAGATGCCGGCGCCGGTGAGGACGACGATCCGGGTCATCGAAGCAGCGCCCGCAGCGACTCGATCGTGTCGGCTTCGCCGGGCGGCTTGTCGGGGCGGTACGCCTTCACGCGCGCGAACCGCAGTGCGACTCCGCCGGGGTACCGCGTCGAGCGCTGCACGCCGTCGATCGCGATCTCGACCACCGTCTCTGGCCGCACGTGCACCGCGTATGAGGAACGGTGCGTCTCGATCGTCGGGAAGTGCTCGGTCTGCCAGCGCAGCGTGGCATCGGTGAGTCCCTTGAACGTCTTGCCCACCATCACGAACCCGCCCGGCTCGCCGAAGCGCCCGTCCGGATCGCGGGCGCCCAGGTGCAGGTTCGACAGGAGCCCGGTGCGCCGCCCCGAGCCCCACTCGACCGCGAGCACGACGAGGTCGTAGGTGAGCACCGGCTTGACCTTCAGCCAGCTCTTGCCGCGGCGCCCGGCCGCGTACACCGAGTCGATCGCCTTCACCATGACACCCTCGTGCCCGGCGGTGAGCGCCGCACGCGAGAACTGCTCCGCCTCCGCTGCGTCCGCGGTCACGATGCCCGGCATGCGCGCCCTCCCGGCGACCCGCTCGAGCAGCTCGAGCCGCGTCGACAGCGGCTCGTCGATGAGGTCGCGACCGTCGAGATGCAGGATGTCGAAGAACCACGGCCGCAGCACGGCGGCGGTGGCATCGCCGTCCGGGATGAGTGAGCCGAAGCGGGCCATGGTGTCTTGGAACGGACGCGGACCGCCGTCCTCGTCGAGCGACAGGGTCTCGCCGTCGAGGATCACGCTCTCGGCCGGCAGCGCGCGGGTCGCGGCGACGATCTCGGGCACGCGATGCGTGATGTCGGCGAGGCTCCGCGTGAACACGCGCACGTCGTCGCCGTCGCGATGCACCTGGATGCGCGCGCCGTCGAGCTTGTATTCGACGGATGCCGCTCCCCCGAGCGCCTGGAGCGCCTCGGTCGGCGACGCCGCCGTCGAGGCGAGCATCGGCAGCACGCCGCGACCGACTTGGAGGCCGACCTCCGCGAGCTCGTCGGACGTGCCGGTGAGGGCGATACGCGCGGTGGCCCCGAGGTCGCCCGACAGCATCGCCGCGCGCCGCACGGTCGGCGCGTCTCGCTCGGACGCCTTCGCGATCGCGTCGAGGAGCACCCCCTCGAGTGCGCCGGTGCGGAGCTCCCCCCGCATGACGCGGGCGAGGAAGTCCCACTCGGCCGCGGTCGCGGCGCCGGCGAGCGCCTCGAGCTCCGTGGTGCGGGTCAGCACGGATCCTCGGCCGTCGGCCGCGGCGAGCCGGCTCAGTGCGGC
>NZ_RRYE01000154.1 GCF_004010105.1 Microbacterium sp. CPCC 204701 | reverse complement strand
CGGGCGGCGCCGGCGGGGTGTAGCCGGCCGGCGGCTGATAGCCCGCCGGGGGCTGATATGCCGGCGGAGGCGTGTACCCGGCGGGCGACGTGACCGGGTTCGCCGGGTACCCGCCTGCCGGGGTCTGGCTCGGGACGCCCGCCCACACGGTGTTGTCGGCGAGGAAGTTGCCTGCCCACGGCGCGGCCGGGATCGCGGTGTTCCAGCGCGACCGGTCGAACGCGTTGATGCCCAGCCACACGATGGAGAGGAAGAAGTAGAGGATGAGCCAGACGGCCTCCTTCTGCAGCTTCAGCCCCACGCGCCATGCCGCCAGCAGCGTGTAGACGAAAGCGGCGATGCCGATCAGCCACCCGAGCAGGGGGACCCAGAACAGCACGATGTAGCCGCCCCAGAGGATGAGCAGCCACCACGGGTTGAGGTCGCCGAGCTTGGCGAAGATGAGAGTGTTGTAGACCGGGACCCAGGCACGCCACTTGCCCTGAACTCCGGCCTTCTCGAAGATCTTCATGAGGAACCACGAGTAGATGACGTAACCGGCGACCGCCAGCAGCAGGAAGAATGGCGCGAGGATGAGCCAGGCGATCAGCGCTCCGGCACCGCCACCGTCGTTGTAGTCCATGATCGACCTCCAAGAGAGTCGGTTCGGGACGCGTCTGAACGTCCACGAGGCCCCTGCCCCGCTCGTCACATGCTATCGAGGCGTTCAGCGAACTGTCAGCATCCGCGCGGGTTTCGACCGGATGGTCCCCCGCGCGCCGGATGGATAGCCTGAGCACTACCTCTCGACCGAAGGAGCCGCATGAGCGATCCGAATGCCGCAGCGCCCACGCCCCCGCCGCTGCCCCAGCGGTCTGCCGCAGACGCCGCCCGCACCGTCGACACGCCGACCGAGACCCGCCCCGCGAGCGACCTCGACGACACCGGAGTTCCCACCGTCGGAGGCGACGTGTCGCAGGTCGGGAAGGGCTTCTTCGCCGCGCTGTTCGATCTGTCGTTCCGCACCTTCATCACGCGTCGCCTTGCGAGCGTCTTCTACCTCGTCGGCCTCATCGCGATCGGCATCGGCTTCCTGGTGTACTTCGTCAGCGGCATCCTGGGCGCCATCAGCGTCATGCCCTTCAACGTCGGAGCCGGCATCAGTGCGCTCATCGCCACGATCGTGATCGTCCCGGTGCTGACGTTCCTGGCGATCGTGCTGCTGAGATTCATCATCGAGGGCGTTGTCGCCCTGATCGCGATCGCCGAGAACACCGAACGGACCGCGCAGCACACCAGGCGCTGAATCGCTCAGGCGAACAGTTCGAGCTCGCCCCGCGCGTTCTCGCGCACACGGAGGCCCACGGCATCCGCCCATCTCGCGAATCCGTCGCGCGACGCGACGCGCGGACGGTCGGCGGCCAGACGGCGCACGAGCGCGCCCTTGGCATGCTTGTTGAAGTGATTGAGAGCGCGCACGGCGCCGCCCCGGCCCTCAGAGACCACCCGCACATAGTGCGAGGCGATACCAGTCGGCACCGGCCCGAGCGCGACGTACGCCTCGGACCGCAGATCCAGGACGAAGCGCGGTGCGAGCGTCTCCACCGCCGCGGTCACGGCATCCGCCCACACCCGCCGCAGCGGCGGCACGCCGGGAAGCGCGGTCGATGCGCCGAGCCGGTACGCCGGGATGCGGTCGATGGCCCCCACCGGGCCGAACGGCGCCGAGTGGATGAGCACATGCGCGCCGAGCCAACGGCGGGCGGACACGTCGAGGGATGCCGCGTCGAGCGCGTCGTAGAGAACGCCGGTGTAGCGGTCCACCGCCGCCATCGTCGGCGCCTCGCGCAGTGCGGCGTTCACGGCGACATCGCCGCGCTGCGTCGCACCCAGCCTGAGGACGCGCACCGCCTCGTCCTCATCAGCCGACAGCGCCACCAGCGCATCGACGACGGCATCCCGTTGCGGCGCGAGCGACGGCAGCGCCAGGCCCGCGACGTCGAGCGGCCCGCGTCCGCCGCCGGGTCGCTTGGTCTCGGAGGGCGGCAGAAGAATCAGCATCGTGCTCCCGACAACGCGCGACGGCCGGTCCCGTGAGGAACCGGCCGACGCGTGACGGTCGTCGTCAGGCGATCAGCGCCGCGTTGCCGGCGACGATCGTGAGGTCGTCGCCCGCCATCGACAGGAACCCGTCCTGCGCGTTCGCGATGATCTTCGTGCCGGAGGTCTCGGTGATGCGCACCTGACCCTCGGCGAGGATCGCCAGCACGGGCTCGTGCCCCGGCATGAAGCCGATCTCGCCCAGGACGGTCTTGGCGACGACGAGCGACGCCTCTCCCGACCAGACCTCCGCGTCAGCGGAGACGAGGCTCACCTTGAGCGGCATGTCAGCCGTTCTCCTTCTGAATGCGCGCCCACGCCTCTTCGACGTCGGAGATGCCGCCGACGTTGAAGAAGGCCTGCTCGGCGACGTGGTCGAAGTCGCCCTTGACGATCGCGTCGAACGACTCGATCGTCTCCTTGATCGGGACGGTCGAGCCCTCGACACCGGTGAACTTCTTCGCCATGTAGGTGTTCTGCGAGAGGAACTGCTGGATGCGGCGTGCGCGCGACACGACGATCTTGTCCTCTTCGGAGAGCTCGTCGACACCGAGGATCGCGATGATCTCCTGCAGTTCCTTGTTCTTCTGGAGGATCTGCTTGACGGCGGTGGCGACGCGGTAGTGGTCCTCGCCGATGTAGCGCGGGTCGAGGATCCGGCTCGTCGAGGCCAGCGGGTCCACCGCGGGGTACAGACCCTTCGACGCGATCTCGCGCGAGAGCTCGGTCGTCGCGTCGAGGTGCGCGAAGGTCGTCGCCGGCGCCGGGTCGGTGTAGTCGTCGGCGGGGACGTAGATCGCCTGGAGCGAGGTGATCGAGTGACCGCGGGTCGACGTGATTCGCTCCTGCAGAATGCCCATCTCGTCGGCCAGGTTCGGCTGGTAGCCCACCGCGGAGGGCATGCGGCCGAGCAGCGTCGACACTTCGGAACCCGCCTGCGTGAAGCGGAAGATGTTGTCGATGAACAGGAGGACATCCTGCTTCTGCACGTCGCGGAAGTACTCCGCCATCGTCAGCGCCGACAGCGCGACGCGAAGACGGGTCCCCGGCGGCTCGTCCATCTGGCCGAAGACGAGGGCGGTCTTGTCGAAGACGCCCGCCTCCTCCATCTCGTGGATGAGGTCGTTGCCCTCACGGGTGCGCTCGCCGACGCCGGCGAACACCGACACACCGCCGTGGTCCTGCGCGACGCGCTGGATCATCTCCTGGATGAGGACGGTCTTGCCCACGCCCGCACCGCCGAAGAGGCCGATCTTGCCGCCCTGCACGTACGGGGTGAGCAGGTCGATGACCTTGATGCCGGTCTCGAACATCTGGGTCTTCGACTCGAGCTGGTCGAACGACGGCGCCTGACGGTGGATGCCCCAGCGCTCGGTGACCTCGATCGTCTCGCCCGGCTCGGCGTTGAGGACGTCGCCGGTCACGTTGAACACGCGACCCTTGGTGACGTCGCCGACGGGAACCGTGATGGGGCCGCCGGTGTTGCGCACCTCCTGGCCGCGGACCATGCCGTCGGTCGGCTTCAGCGAGATGGCGCGGACGAGGTCGTCGCCGAGGTGCTGCGCGACCTCGAGCGTGATCTCGGTCGACTCGTCGTCGATCGTGATGGTGGTCTTGAGCGCGTTGTAGATGTCGGGGAGCGAGTCGTGCGGGAACTCGATGTCGACGACCGGGCCGGTGACGCGCGCGACGCGCCCGACCGCGGTCGCGGTCTTCTCAGCGGTGAGGCTCATGGCTTCTTCTCTTTCGTGTGGTCTGTTGCGCAGTGCGGGGATGCCGGATGCGGGGGCTATCGGCCGGACGACAGCGCATCGGCGCCGCCGACGATCTCGGCGATCTGCTGAGTGATCTCGGCCTGGCGCGCGTTGTTGCGCAGCCGGGTGTAGTCGGTGATGAGCTTGTCGGCATTGTCGCTCGCCGACTTCATCGCCTTCTGGGTCGCGGCGTGCTTCGCGGCCGACGACTGCAGCAGCGCGTTGAAGACGCGGCTCTGGATGTACACCGGGAGCAGAGCGTCGAGGACCACCTCGGCGTCCGGCTCGAACTCGTACAGCGGGTACACCTGAGCCGTGGCCGACTCCTCCGCCTCGACGACCTCCAGCGGCAGCAGGCGCACGGTCTCGGGAGACTGCGTCATCATGCTCACGAAGCGGTTGTAGACGAGATGGATCTCGTCGACGCCGCCGTCGTCGCCACCGCGGTCGTACGCGTCGAGGAGGACCGCCGCGATCTCTTCAGCCGTGCTGAAGTGCGGTGTGTCGGTGTCGCCCGTCCACTCTGCCGCGCTGTCCATGCGGCGGAACTGGAAGTACCCGACGGCCTTGCGGCCGACGAGGTAGAACACCGGCTCCTTGCCCTGCTCGCGCACCAGCTGCGCGAGCTCGAGGCCTTCGCGGAGGATCTGCGAGTTGAACGCGCCCGCCAGGCCCCGGTCGGACGTGAAGATCACCACGGCCGAGCGGCGGATCGTCTCGCGTTCGACGGTCAGCGGGTGATCGACGTTCGAGTGCGTCGCCACGGCGGAGACGGCCCGCGTCACGGCCCGCGCGAAGGGCGAGGAGGCGCGCACGCGCGCCATCGCCTTCTGGATGCGCGAAGCCGCGATGAGCTCCATCGCCTTCGTGATCTTCTTGGTCGTCTGAGCAGTGCTGATCTTCTGCTTGTAGACCCGGAGTTGTGCGCCCATTGTCCCTGTCCGGTGTCGCCTTAGCGGCGGCCCTTGACGATCTTCTCCTGGTTCACGTCTTCCGCCTCGGCGGCCGCGACCTCTTCGTGGCCCGGCTTGCCGATGGCCTGGCCCTTGCCGGCCTGGAACTCGAGGATGAACTCGTCGGTCCGCTTCTCGAGCTCCGCCACCGTGTCGTCGTCGAGGACGTTCGTGTCGCGGAGGGTGTCGAGGATCGTCGTGTTGCGCCGCAGATAGTCCAGCAGCTCGCGCTCGAACGAGAGCACGTCCTCGACCTCGATGGTGTCGAGCTTGCCGTTGGTGCCCGCCCAGATCGAGACGACCTGCTCCTCGACCGGGTACGGCGAGTACTGCGGCTGCTTGAGCAGCTCGGTCAGGCGCGCACCGCGGGCGAGCTGGCGACGGGATGCCGCATCGAGGTCGCTTGCGAACATCGCGAAGGCCTCGAGCGACCGGTACTGGGCGAGCTCGAGCTTGAGCGTTCCCGAAACCTTCTTGATCGACTTCACCTGGGCGTCACCGCCGACGCGCGACACCGAGATGCCGACGTCGACCGCGGGGCGCTGGTTGGCGTTGAAGAGGTCGGACTGCAGGAAGATCTGCCCGTCGGTGATCGAGATGACGTTGGTCGGGATGTACGCCGACACGTCGTTGGCCTTCGTCTCGATGATCGGCAGACCCGTCATCGAGCCGGCGCCCAGCTCGTCCGAGAGCTTCGCGCAGCGCTCGAGCAGACGCGAGTGCAGGTAGAAGACGTCACCGGGGTACGCCTCGCGGCCCGGCGGGCGGCGGAGCAGCAGCGACACGGCACGGTACGCCTCGGCCTGCTTCGTCAGATCGTCGAAGATGATCAGGACGTGCTTGCCGTCGTACATCCAGTGCTGGCCGATGGCCGAGCCGGTGTAGGGGGCGAGGTATTTGAAGCCGGCGGGGTCGGAGGCCGGGGCGGCGACGATGGTGGTGTACTCCATCGCGCCCGCGTCCTCGAGCGCGCCCTTCACAGCCGCGATCGTCGAGCCCTTCTGACCGATCGCGACGTAGATGCAGCGGACCTGTTTGCTGGCGTCGCCCGACTCCCAGTTGGCCCTCTGGTTGATGATCGTGTCGATCGCGATCGCCGTCTTGCCGGTCTGGCGGTCGCCGATGATGAGCTGGCGCTGGCCGCGGCCCACCGGGATCATCGCGTCGATCGCCTTGATGCCGGTCTGCAGGGGCTCGTGCACGCTCTTGCGCTGCATGACGCCGGGCGCCTGCAGCTCGAGCGCGCGGCGACCCTCGGTGGCGACGGACCCGAGGCCGTCGATCGGGTTGCCGAGCGGGTCGACGACGCGACCGAGGTAGCCGTCGCCGACGGGCACGGAGAGCACCTCGCCGGTGCGGGTGACCTGCTGGCCGGCTTCGACGCCCGAGAACTCGCCGAGCACGACGACGCCGATCTCGTGCTCGTCGAGGTTCAGCGCGAGGCCCTGCGTGCCGTCCTCGAACGTCACGAGCTCGTTCGCCATGACGCCGGGCAGGCCCTCGACGTGCGCGATGCCGTCCGCGGCGTCGATGACCGTGCCGACCTCGGTCGCCGCGGCGCCCGAGGGCTCGTAAGCGGCGACGAAGTCCTTCAGCGCGTCACGGATGACGTCGGGGCTGATAGAGAGATCTGCCATTGTTTTCCTTCGTTCATGGGGCCTCGGCCCCGAAATCTCCGCGGGAGGCGGGAAGTCCTTGCTAGCCGGCGAGTCGCTGGCGGAGGTCGGCCAGGCGGGCCGACACGCTCGCGTCGATGACGTCGTCGGCGATCTGCACCCGCATGCCGCCGACGACGCCGGGGTCGACCACGGTGTTGAGGGTGATCTGCGCGCCGTACCGCTTCGACAGCGTCGACGTGAGGCGCTCCGCCTGGGCTGCGCTGAGCGGCGCAGCCGTCACGACGGTGGCGACCGTGCGACCGCGCTGGTCGGCGACGAGCCTCGTCGCCCGCGCGAGGAGCTCGCGTACGCGCCGCTCACGCGGATGGCGGATGAGGGATGCCGCGATCAGCGTCGCCGCCTCGCTCGCGC
>NZ_RRYE01000153.1 GCF_004010105.1 Microbacterium sp. CPCC 204701 | reverse complement strand
ACCGCATGGACGTCATCCACGTCATGCGCGGCGGGCGCGTCGTCGGGTCGGGCACGCACGCCGAGCTGATGCGCCGCGACGACGGGCTCGGCGCGCGGTACCGGCACGTCGTCGCGCGGTCCACGAACGACGCCGAGCCCGTGGCGGCTGAGCAGCTCGAGGCCGCGTGGACCGGCTCGATCCAGACGCTGTGGACGCGCGCGACCGAGACCGGCGCGATCCGCACCGTAGGGGAGGAGGCGGTCGATGAGTGACACCGCTCTTCCCATCGCGGGAGGCGAGAGGATCCGCGAGGTCGCGCGCGCTCTCGTGCGACGGCATCGCGGCGCGCTGCTCCTCGTCATCACGCTGCACGCGTTCGCCGCGCTCGCGGGCCTGGTCGGCCCGTGGGTGATCGGGCGGATGATCGACGAACTGTCGAGCGGCACGGCCGGCATGGCGACGATCGACATCATGTTCCTGCTGCTCGCGGGGGCCGTCGTGCTGCAGGCCCTCGTGACGCGGTTCGCCCAGCTGTGGTCGCTGCGGCTCGGTGAGTCGGTGTTCGCGAAACTGCGCGAGGACTTCCTCGCGACCGTCACCTCGCTGCCTCTGTCGGTCGTCGAGCGCGCGGGCACCGGCGACCTGCTCTCGCGCACCACGAGCGACGTCGACGCCGTGGCCCAGACGGTCCGCTTCGGGGTGCCGCGCATCCTCGTGACCGGCATGACCGTGATCCTCACGCTCGGCGCCGCGTTCATCATCAACCCGCTGGTGGCGCTCGCGATCCTCGCCGGAGTGCCGCTGATCGCGCTCAGCAGCCGGTGGTACCTCAGGCGCTCGGGGCCGGGATACCGGCGCCAGCTCGCGACCTACGGGCGGCTGGTCGGGGTCATCAACGAGACCGTGGAGGGCGCGCGGACCATTGACGCGCTCGCCCTCGCACCGGTGCAGCGGCTCAAGATCGACCGCGCGCTCGCCGCCCGCAACCAGGCCGAGCGCTACACCCTCGGCCTGCGGAGCGTCTGGTATCCGCTCACGACCCTCGGGTTCCTCGTTCCGGTGATCGCCGTGCTGCTGTGGGGCGCATTCCTCATGGGGCAGGGGCTTGCGACCGCGGGCGACGTCACGACGATCGCGCTGTACGCCATGCAGCTCACCGGCCCGGTCGAAGAGCTGGTGAACTGGATGGATCGGCTCCAGGTCGGCACGACCGCACTCGCACGGATCGTCGGCGTCGCCGAGGTGCCGACCGACCGGCCGCGCGCCGATCAGACTCCGGAGGGCGAGCAGGTGGAGGCGCGCGGCATCCGCTTCTCGTATCGCGCAGGCGTCGAGGTGCTGCGCGATGTCGACCTCGTCCCGCGGGTGGGCGAACGCGTCGCCATCGTCGGTCCCTCGGGATCGGGCAAGTCGACCCTCGCCCGGATGCTCACCGGCATCACCGGGCCGACTGGCGGCGAGGTGACGGTGGGAGGCGCCGACGTCATGCGGATCCCGCTGGACGTGCTGCGGCAGCACGTCGCGCTCGTCACGCAGGAGCACCACGTGTTCGTCGGCACCCTCGCCGACAACCTGCGCCTGGCCGCGCCCGACGCCCGCGACGGCGAGCTCGAAGAGGCGCTGCAGGCCGTCGGTGCGCTGCGCTGGGTGCGGGCGATGCCGCACGGGCTCGAGACCGTCGTGGGCTCGGGTGGGGTCGTCCTGACGCCGGCCCAGGCCCAGCAGGTCGCTCTCGCACGGCTCGTGCTGCTCGACCCCCACACTCTCGTGCTGGACGAGGCGACCTCGCTGCTCGACCCGCGCGCTGCGCGCGGCCTCGAGCAGTCTCTGGACCGCGTGCTCGAGGGCCGCACCGTCATCGCCATCGCCCACCGCCTGCACACGGCGCGCGACGCCGACCGCGTCATCGTCATGCGCGAGGGCCGCATCGTCGAATCGGGCTCGCACGACGAGCTGGTGGCGATGGGCGGCGAGTACGCGGCGCTGTGGCGGTCGTGGCAGGCGGAGTCGGCCGAGGACCCGCCCAGCTGAGCGCTGCCGGTCGGCGGTCAGACGCCCCGGTCGAAGTCCATCTCCGCCGGCGGTTCGGGGTCGACGACGGCGACCGGCCGCAGGCGGCGCGTTCGCGCCTCCAGCTCGGCCAGGACGCCGACGTCGATGAGCTCTGTCGCGCCGCTTCCGGCCGGCTTCGCCACGATCTGGCTCGCCGGGCCGACCAGCAGGACGACGGATCCGATCGAGCCGTCGTCCTCGAGTGCGGGAATCGTCACGGTCTCGGCTTCTCCGACCTCCGCCAGCGCCGCGCTGTAGCGCAGCAGCGCGATGGCGATCTCGTCCCCCGTCAGAAACTCGCTGCCCGCGTAGATGATCCTCTTCACACCATCAGTCCTACCTCTCGGCTTCCGAGTGGCACACGGGGTTGCAGCAGCGCCGCGAAGCGGCTACGCACGGTCACTCCTTCTTCATCGCGTCCTGGGCGCCGCCCGCAGCCTTCTCGAGGAGGTTGGGCAGCTCGGTGGTCCCGTAGAACCGTGCGTCCGGATGGGTCGGCGGGGGCATGGGGACCCCGGGCTGCGGCTCGGCGACGTACGAGAACTCGCCATGACCGTCAGGCGTCGGTCCGCTCGCCCACGAGCCCTCCGCCGCCGCAGCGCCGTCCGAGAAGTTGATGTACTGGTAGGCCACGTCGCGCTCTTCCTTCGAGAGCGGGAAGTTGCTCGGCACGGGAAGCTCCTCGATGCCCTCCTCCCTCACCTCAGCCGCGGCGGCCAGCCACTGGTTCTGATGCATCGTGTCGCGTGCGAGCAGGAAGGCCAGCAGATCCCGGACGCCGTGGTCCTGGGTCATGTGATAGAGCCTCGCCACCTGTACCCGGCCCTGCATCTCGGCGTTGGCATTGGCGTGGAAGTCGGCCAACAGGTTGCCGCTCGCGGTGAGGTAGGACCCCATCCAAGGATTGCCGTTGCTGTCGACCGGCCGCGCGCCCGCGCCCGCGACGATCGCCTGCTGCACGTCGGTGCCTCCGACGATGGCGGCGACCGTCGGGTCGTCCTGGACGGCATCCTCCGTCACGCCCAGCGGGGACTTCTCAAGCAGCTGCGCGATCATGACCGCGAGCATCTCGACGTGGCCCATCTCCTCGGCCCCGATGCCGAACACGAGGTCGCGGTACTTCCCCGGTATGTGCATGTTCCAGGCTTGGAACTGGTACTGCAACGCGACAGTGATCTCGCCGTACTGACCCCCCAGCACTTCCTGGAGCTTGCGCGCGTACACCGCATCGGGTGCATCGGGAGTGGCCTTGTGCTGGAGCTCCTGGCGGTGGAAGTACATGGTGTTCTCCTCGTTTCGGATCTCCCCCGTCCGCCTTACCCAAGTCGCCGCGGGCGGAGGGGGCACGGGGGTTGCAATCACTCCGTGCGGGCGTCACAATGCGACCCGGCCGCCGAGGAGCCTCAGCGCGTGGCGCGCAGGATGACGAGGCGCTCGGTCGCGCGGGTCATCGCGACGTACCGATCGACCGCACCCTCGATGCCCTCGCCGAAGAGATCGGGTTCGACGAGCACGACGAGGTCGAATTCGAGCCCCTTCGCCATCTCCGGCGTGAGCGAGCGAACGCGGTCGCGCGGCTCGAACGTCGGGTCGCCGATGACGGCCGCGGTGCCTTCGAGGTGCGCGGAGAGCCACTCGTCGAGGACGTCGTCGCGGTCCGAGACCGCGGCCCGACGCACCGGGACGCCGTTCGAACGGATCGACCTCGGGACGTTCGCGTCGGGGATCGCGGCGCGGATCACCGGCTCCGCCTCGGCCATCACCTCGCTGGGCGTCCGGTAGTTGATGGTCAGCGACGCGATCGACACGTCCGTGAGCCCGATGCGCTCGAGCCGCTCCTGCCACGACTCGCGGAACCCGTGCCGCGCCTGAGCCCGATCGCCGACGATCGTGAAGCTGCGCGACGGGCACCGCGACAGCAGCATCCGCCACTCCGCGTCAGTGAGCTCCTGCGCCTCGTCGACCACGATGTGCGCGAAGGGACCGGCGAGCAGGTCGGAATCGAGCGCCGGGACCACGGACTCGTCCACAAGGCTGTTGCGCAGGTCTTCGCCGTCGAGCCATTGCATCATCTCGTCGCCCGCCTCCTTGAGGCGCTCCACGACCTGCGCCATGTAGGCACGCTCGGCGGCGAGCTTCGCCTCGCGTCGCACGCGGCGTCGCGAGGCCTCGGGGTCGCCGAGGCGGGTGCGTGCCGCGTCCAGCAGCGGCAGGTCCGACACGGTCCAGGCAGAGGCGTCCTGTCGGTGCAGTGACTGCGCCTCATCGGCGGTGAGCCACGGCGCGCAGCGGCGCAGATACGCGGGCACCGACCAGAGGTCGGACACGAGAACGGATGCCTCGACCAGCGGCCACGCCCTCGCGAACGTGCGCGCGAGCGCGTCGTGGCGACTGAGCGCGCGGCGCAGCTGGTGCGGCGGCACGTCGTCGGGGTCGACCTGGTCGGCGAGGATGTCGAGCACCGTCTCCCACACCTGGTCGCGCGCCTCGTTGTGCGGGGTTCCGGGCTCAGCAGACGCGAAGGCCTCGGCCCAGTCCTCGGGGCTCAGCCACAACTCGGCCCATGGCGTCTCGACGAGGAGCCCCTCGGCGGGCGGCTCCTCGTAGAGCGCGACGGCCGGCTCGATCGCGTCCACCATGCGCCGATCGGCCTTCAACCGCGCGATCTCGGGGTCGAGCTCGCGCCGGGCGGCGGCGCCCTCGGCCACGAGGTCGCGCAGGGTGCAGGTCTGCACGGACTCTTCGCCGAGACTCGGCAGCACGTCCTCGACGTAGGAGAGATACGCGGGACTCGGCCCCACGAACAGGACGCCGCCGCGGCCGGAGCCGAGCCGGGGATCGGAGTAGACCAGATACGCCGCGCGATGCAGCGCCACCACCGTCTTGCCCGTGCCCGGGCCGCCGTCGACGACGAGGGCGCCGCGGGAGCGCGCGCGGATGATGGCGTCCTGGTCGGCCTGGATCGTGCCCAGCACGTCGCGCATGCGCGGAGACCTGCTCGCGCCGAGGCTCGCGATGAACGCCGATTGGTCGTCCAGCGCCGCGCCCCGCTCGAGCCCCTCGGGCGTGAACGCTTCGTCCCAGTAGTCGGTCACGCGACCGCCGGACCAGCGGTATCGCCGCCGGCTTGCGAGCCCCATGGGATTCGCGTGCGTCGCGGCGAAGAACGGCTCGGCAGCCGGCGTCCGCCAGTCGATGAGGAGGCGGTGGCCGCCGGCATCCGCATCGGGTCCGCCACCGGGCTCGGAAGTCAGCCCGAAACGCCCGATGTAGACCGGCGCCGAGCCGTCGGCCGGCACCATGCGACCCAAGCACGCGTCGAGCGAGAAGCGGCGCAGCGCCCGCAGACGGGCCGACAGCCGGTGCACCTCGAGGTCGCGGTCGAGCGCCGCCTGTCCACGGCCTCCTGCCTGTCGTCGAACCTCGTCGAGGCGTCCGGTGAGCGCGGCGATGGAACGCTCGAGAGCGTCCGCGATCGCGGCGAAGTGGCGCTCGTCGTCGGCGATGAGAGCGGGATCGGACTTGTCGGCAAGGCGTTCGGGCAGGCGGAAGGGACTGGTCTCTACGGGATTCACGGCATCTGCTCCTGACCTCGGTCGCGACGTGCGGCGCGTCGCGACCGACAAGTATGCGCCGTCGAGGGGGCCTTGCCGCAAGGCCCCCTCCCGCCGTTATCCTGGTCATGGCGGGAGGATTCGGCCCGCCCGAGCCGGCTCCCGAAGCACCCCCGCGCGACACCCGCGAGCGCTAGGATGCCCACGTGCCCCGCGAATCGGTCCTGGGGGGACCGGATCTGCAGACGGTGCTGCTGGACAGCAAGACCCACATCCCGTCTCCACAGGATGGCGCTGTCAGCCGGCATCGTCTCATCGAGGGTGCACGCGCGAGCGGCGCGCGAGTCGTCTCGGTCACCGCCCCCGCCGGGTACGGCAAGTCCACCATGCTCGCCGAATGGGCGGCCGACGAGTCGCGGAGCGTGGCCTGGGTCTCGCTCGACCGGACTGACGACGATCCGGCGTCCCTGCTCTCGGCGATCGCGACAGCGAGCTCGACCTTGTCGCCGGCTGCGGCCTCCGTCGTCGCCGATATGCGCGGCATCGGCGCGTCGGCCCTCGGCCGCTCGGCGCCTCTCCTGGCCGCAGCGCTTGCAGCCGCGCCCGCGGACTTCGTGCTGTTCATCGACGACCTGCACCGTGCGTCGTCGGCCGACTGCCAGGACGTCCTCGAGGTGCTGCTCGCACGGCTCCCCCGCGGCTGCCAGATCGTGGTCGCGACCCGCAGCGAGGCACCGCTCATCGCGCGGCTGCGGGCCGCCGGCGAGGTATGGGAGGTCGGTGTGGGCGATCTGTCGATCGACCACGTGGGAGCCCGCACGATCTTCGACCGCGCCGGAGCAGAAGACGTGACCGACGCCGAACTCGAGCGGATCGTCGCCAAGTGCGAGGGATGGCCCACCGGTCTGTTCCTGTGTGCGCTGGTCGCGCGAGCGGGCGGGGACGCGGCATCCGTCACCGGCGACGACCGGTATCTTGCGGACTATCTCTATCGGGAATGCGTCGAGCGGCTTCCTGACGACATGCAGGAGTTCCTTCGGCGAAGCGCGGTGCTCGAGGCCATGTCGCCGGCATCGTGCAATGCCGTGCTGGGCATCGAGGACGCCCGCCGGCGCCTGCACACGGTGGAGGGGGCGAGCCTCTTCCTCATCCCGATGGACCGCACCCGCGGGCTCTTCCGCTACCACGCTCTTTTCCGCGAGTTCCTGCTGACCGATCTGGAGCGAGCCGAGGGCGCGGGCGCGGTCGCCGCGCTGCACCGCCGGGCGGCGGCGTGGCACGAGGAGCACGGCGCTCCGGCGGTGGCGGTCGAGCACCTGCTCCAGGCGGG
>NZ_RRYE01000152.1 GCF_004010105.1 Microbacterium sp. CPCC 204701 | reverse complement strand
CGCCTCGGCGGCCTCACCCGCGCCGGTCGCGGCATCCGTCGCGTATCCGGCCAGCGCGAGCGCGGCACCGGCGCCCACGAGCCAGAGCTGCACGCGGAGCCTGCTGAGGCCCGCGCGCGCGGCGCCGAGTCCCGCCAGCACGAACGCGATCCACGTCGTGAACGGATAGTGCCAGCCGAGCACGAGCGACAGGTCGTTCCCCGCGAGCGTCTGCCACAGCGGCAGCGCGTCGAGCACCACCTGCACGAAGGGCATGACGAGCGCGAGCGCCAGCGCGATCATCAGCAGCACGCGCGCCCGGAGCCTTGTGAACGCCAGGGCGATGAGGAAGAGGATCGCGTACGCGGGCAGGATGACGTATACGGGCACGCCGGTGAGGATGAGCACCACCCCGAGCAGCCACAGCAGTGCGGCCCGTACGGCGAGGCGGCCCTGTGCGATGCCCATCGCCGAGCCCGAGAGCGGTGCGGCGCCGCCGGTCACCAGGCCGATCGATACGCCCGCGAGCGTCGCGAAGAGGATCGAGGATCGACCCTCGGCCACGGCTGTCCACGTCGTCGGCTCGGCGAACTCGAAGGGCTCGGTGATCCACAGCAGATGCGCTGCGAACATGCCGAGCACCGCGAGCCCGCGCGCGAGGTCGACGCCGCCGACCCGCTGCGGCCCGTTGAGGCGGTCCCAGCGCGTGGTGAGCCATCCGGCGACACGCGGCTCGGACCGTTTCGACTCGCTCATGATCGCGGCTTCTGAGGAGACCCGCCAGGGCCGAATCGAACGACGCTCAACGACCCGGACCCGTCCGCACTCAACCCTGCCGCAGCAGCCAGACGAGGAGTGCCTTCTGAGCGTGGAGGCGGTTCTCGGCTTCGTCCCACACGACGCTCTGCGGTCCGTCGATGACTTCGGCGTCGACCTCGTAGCCGCGGTCCGCGGGCAGGCAGTGGATGAAGATCGCGTCGCCCTTGGCGAGTGACAGCAGCTCCTGCGTGACCTTGTACGCGCCCAGGTCGCGCAGCCGCGCGAGCTTCTCCTCCTCCTTGCCCATCGAGACCCATGTATCGGTGACGATCACGTCGGCACCCGCCGCCGCCTCGTTCGCGTCGGTGTAGAGCGTCACGGATCCGCCCGTGTCGGCGGCGCGACGATCGGCGTCGGCGATCACGTCGTCGCGCGGGGCGTACGCCTCGGGCGAGGCGACGCGCACGTGCATGCCCGCCGTCACGCCGGCGAGCACGTACGAGTGCGCCATGTTCGACTTCCCGTCACCGAAGAAGGCGAGCGTGAGCCCTTCGAGGTCGCCCTTGTGCTCCTTGATCGTCAGCAGGTCCGCGAGCAGCTGGCACGGGTGGAAGTCGTCGCTCAGCGCGTTGACGACCGGCACCCGCGTGCCGCGTGCCATCTGCTCCAGACCCGCCTGGGCGTACGTGCGCCACACGATGGCCGCGACCTGGCGTTCGAGGACCCGCGCAGTGTCGGACGGCGTCTCCTTGCCGCCGAGCTGGCTGTTGGCCGTCGAGATGATCAGCGGCGAACCTCCGAGGTCGGCGATGCCGACCGCGAACGAGACCCGCGTGCGCGTCGACGACTTGTCGAAGATGACGGCGACGGTCTGCGGTCCCTCGAGAGGCTTGAGCTTCCAGCGATCCCTCTTCAGTGCCAGGGCGAGATCGAGGATCTCGTCCTGCTCGGCCTGCGTCAGATCATCGTCGCGCAGCAGGTGGCGGGTCACGCGTGCACCTCCGTCGATGCGCCCGAGTGGGCGTCGAGCAGCAGCGCGTCCTCGACGGTGCGCACCGCGGCCGTGAAGAGCTCCACGAACTCGTCGATCTCGACGTCGCCGATGGTGAGCGCCGGAACGAGCCGGATCGTCTCGTCGTTGGGCGCGTTGATCACCAGGCCGTGCTCCTGCGCGGCCGACACGACCGCTTTCGCGACGGGATGCCGCAGCCCGATGCCCAGCAGCAGCCCGAGACCGCGGCATCCGGCGATCAGCTCCGAGTCGATGCCCTCGATCGCCGCCTTCAGTTGCGCACCGCGCTCGGCGGCGTTCGTCACGAGGCCGGCCCGCTCGATCTCGCCGACCACGGCACCCGCGACGGCTGTGCCGAGCGCGTTGCCGCCGAACGTGGACCCGTGCGTGCCCGGGTAGAACAGCTCGCTCGCCGCACCGAAGGTGATGAGCGCGCCGATCGGGAAGCCGCCGCCGATGCCCTTCGCCACCGTGATCGCGTCGGGGGCGATGCCTTCGTGCTGGAACGCGAACCACTCGCCCGTACGGCCGGCGCCGGTCTGGATCTCGTCGATGATCAGCAGCGCGCCGTGGCGCTCCGTGATCTCGCGCGCCGCCTTCAGGTATCCCTCTGGCAGCTCGATGACGCCCGCCTCGCCCTTGACGGGCTCGACGAACAGCGCCGCGACGCGGTCGTCGATCGCGGCTTCGAGCGCCTCGACCGTCGAGTCGATGAACTCGACGCCGGGTGTCATCGGGAGGAACGGCTCCTGCATCCAGGGCTTGCCGGTGAGGGCGAGGGTGCCCATGGTGCGGCCGTGGAAGGCGTCCTTGAGCGCGAGGATGCGCGGCCGGTCGAACCCGTTCCTGCGGCTCTCGGAGCCGTGCAGCCGAGCGAGCTTGAAGGCCGCCTCGTTGGCCTCGGCGCCCGAGTTGCCGAAGTACACACGCCCTGATTCGCCGGTTCCTGCGAGGCGCTTGAGCATCGCGGCGAACGCGAGCTGCGGCGGCGTGGCGAAGTAGTTCGACACGTGGGCGAGCGTCGCGGCCTGACGCGAGATCGCCTCGACGAACACCGGGTGCGCGTGACCGAGCGAGTCGACCGCGATCCCCGCGAGGAAGTCGAGATAGCGCTTGCCGTCGGCGTCCCACAGATACGACCCCTCGCCGCGGACGAACAGCGCCATCCGCTCGCCGAAGCTCCGGACGAGATCTCGTCCCGCGTCATCCTGCCACGTCATCCGCGCACCACCTCTGTTCCGATTCCTTTGCTGGTGAAGATCTCGACGAGCACCGAATGCGGCACGCGCCCGTCGATGATCGCCGCCGTCTCGACGCCACCCTCGACGGCCTCGAGGCACGCCGACATCTTGGGGATCATGCCCGACTCGAGCGTCGGCATCATCGCGCGCAGCTCCGCCGAGGTCAGGTGCGACACGAGCGAGTCGCGGTTCGGCCAGTCCGCGTAGAGCCCCGGCACGTCGGTGAGCACCACCAGCTTCGCAGCACCCAGAGCGACGGCCAGGGCGGATGCCGCGGCATCCGCGTTCACGTTGAGCGAATGCCCCGGGCGGTCGAGGTCGGGCGCGATGCTCGAGACCACCGGGATCCGGCCGGCAGCGAGCTGATCGAGCACCGGCTGGGGGGCGACCTGCACCACGTCGCCGACCCTGCCGAGGTCGTGCTCGATGCCCTCGATGACGACGCCGCGACGGCGCCCGCCGAAGAGCCCCGCGTCCTCGCCGCTGAGGCCCGTGGCGACGGGCCCGTGCGCGTTGATCCTCGACACGAGCTGCGGATTGATCTGCCCGGTCAGCACCATGCGCACGACCGAGATCGCCTCGGTGGAGGTGACCCGATACCCGCCCTTGAACTCGCTCGGGATCGCCAGGCGGTCGAGCATCGACGAGATCTGCGGACCGCCGCCGTGGACGACGACGGGCTTGACCCCGACGTACCGGAGGTAGGCGATGTCGGCGGCGAAGGCATCCTGCAGCTCCTCGCTGACCATCGCGTTTCCGCCGTACTTGATCACCACGATCTGGTCGCGGAAGCGCTTGAGCCACGGGAGCGACTCGATGAGCGTCACGGCCCGGGCGCTCGCCTCGTTCGGATCGGTGTCCTGCAGGTCGGTCATGAGGAGTACGCGCTGTTCTCGTGGACGTAGTCGTGGGTGAGGTCGTTGGTGAGGATCGCGGCGGTCGCCGCGCCGACCTTGAGGTCGATGATCACCTCTGTGGCGCGCGGCGTGAGGTCGACCGCGTCGCGCGGCCGGTCGGGGCCGCCCGCGGCGCACACTCGCACGCCGTTCATCCACACGTCGACCTCGTACGGGTCGAACGTCGCCGAGGTCGTGCCGATCGCGGCCAGCACGCGCCCCCAGTTCGGGTCGTTGCCGAAGATCGCGGCCTTGAAGAGGTTGTTGCGGGCCACCGAGCGGCCGACCTCGACGGCGTCGTCCTCCGACATCGCGTTCTGCACCAGGATGCGGACGTCGTGGCTCGCGCCTTCGGCGTCGGCCTGCAGCTGCTCGGCGAGGTCGATGCACGCCATCGCGAGCGCCGCGCGGAACTCGTCCGGGTCGGGAGCGATGCCGCTCGCGCCGCTCGCCATCAGCGTGACCTGGTCGTTGGTCGACATGCAGCCGTCCGAATCGAGCCGGTCGAAGCTCACGCGGGTGGCATGGCGCAGGTGGGCATCGGCCTCCTCGGGCGTGAGGACGGCGTCTGTCGTCAGAACCACGAGCATCGTCGCGAGCCCGGGCGCCAGCATCCCCGCCCCCTTCGCCATGCCGCCGATGGTCCAGCCGCCGACGGCGCCGGCAACCTGCTTCGGACGGGAGTCGGTCGTCATGATGGCGAGAGATGCCGCCTCGCCGCCGTCGCGGGACAGCTCGGCGATCGCCTGCTCGGTGCCGGCGAGCACCTTCGCGCGGAAGACCTCGTCGCCCGTGCCGATGAGTCCCGTCGAACACACCAGGATGTCGCCCGCGCTCACGCTCAGGAGCTCGGCAGCCTTCTCGGCGGTCTGGTGCGTCGTCTGGAAGCCGAAGGCACCGGTGAAGCAGTTCGCGCCTCCCGAGTTGAGCACGATCGCCTCGACTGCACCGTCCTGGATCACCTGCTGCGACCACAGGATCGGGTTCGCCTTCGCGCGGTTGCTCGTGAACACCGCAGCACCGACCTTGAGGGGTCCGCGGTTGACGACGACGGCGACGTCCGGGGCGTCGGTCGACTTGAGCCCGGCCGCGACGCCCGCGGCCTCGAATCCTCGGGGCGCCGTGACACTCACGGTGCGACTCCGTTCACGGTGAGCGCGGTGCTTTCGGGAAGGGCCAGCGCGAGGTTCATGGACTGGACGGCGGCGCCCGCAGTGCCCTTGGTGAGGTTGTCGAGCGCGGTCACCACCACGACCCGGTTCGCCGCGCGGTCGATCGCGAGCCCCATGAGGGCGGTGTTCGCGCCGAGCACGTCGGCCGTGCGAGGGAATTGGCCGGCCGGGAGCAGCTGCACGAACGTCTCGTCGCCGTACGCGTCCTCCCACGCACCGCGGATCTCGGCGTCCGAGACTCCGGGAGCGATCGGCGCGGTCGACGTCGCGAGGATGCCGCGCGCCATCGGCACGAGCACGGGCGTGAACGAGATGCGGATGCCTTCGTCAGCGGTGCCGTCGGAGATGCTGCCGGTCGTCGGTGCATCCGCCGGGGAACCTCCGACATCCGCGCGATCATCCGACCGGCGGGCCGCGACGAGCGCCTGCCGGATCTCGGGGATGTGCCGGTGCGTGCCGCCCACGGCGTACGGGCTCGCTGTGCCGAGGATCTCGCTCGCGAGGAGGTGCGGCTTCAGGCTCTTGCCGGCGCCGGAGGGGCCGACGGCGAGCATCGTCACGATGTCGGAGGGGTCGATGACGCGGGCCGCCACGCCGGGCGCGAGCGAGAGCGAGACCGTCGACGCGTTGCAGCCGGGCGCGGCGATGCGGGATGCCCCGACCAGCCGCTCGCGCTGCTTGCCGCCCGCGACCGGCAGCTCGGGAACTCCATAGACCCACGGCTGGTGGAAGTCGCCGCCATAGAACCGGTCCCAGTCGGCGACCGACTCGAGCCGGTGGTCGGCGCCCGCGTCGATGACGAGCGCGGTGTCGCCGAGCGCGTCGGTGTACTGGCCGGACTGCCCGTGCGGCAGCGCCAGGAACACGATGTCGTGGCCGGCGAGGATCTCGGGAGTGGTGTCCTGCAGGGTCAGATGTGCGAGCGAGCGCAGGTGCGGCTGGTGCTGGATGAGCGGCTGTCCCGCGTTGGAATGCGCGGTCACGGTGCGGATCTCGACGTCGGGATGCGCGGCGAGGATCCGCAGGATCTCGCCGCCCGCATAGCCGGATGCGCCGGAGACGGCGACCGAGTATGTCATGGATTCCACCTTAGAGTCTGGGTGCGGGGGCCGGAGACGGCGACGCCCGATCGCAGACGTCCATGACAGGACGGCGTTCGGGGTCGCCTACAGTCGGCGCTCGCGCGGGCTCTGAAGACGGCACTGACGGCGTCGGCGCTCGGGAGCGGCGCTCGGAACGAGCGCGGAGAGTCCCTGGGTCGCCGAAGGCATGCGCCGACGATAGCGGCCCGTCCGCGGCATCCGCAAATCCGCCGACGTCACGCCCCGAGCTCGGAGAGCAGCGCGAGCTCGTCGGCGCGCGTGAGTCCCGCCCGTCGCTCGCGCTCGAGCCCACGCTCGCGCTCGTCGGCGAGGGTGCGCTCGAGCGTCTCTCGCAGGGGGCGCAACAGGCCCCCTGCCGCCCGGTACACCGCGTTGGCGTGGGTCATGAAACCGGGCATGTCGGGCGGCAGCCACAGCGGCAGAGACCGCGGCCCTGCCCAGTAGCCCACCGCGTGCGTGACGAGGAATTCGTCGGATGCCTCGAGCACGGCACCGGTGTGCCCGGCGACCTCGCGGGCGAGCTCGAGTACTTCGGTCAGCGACATGACGTCGCCGATGGCGTTGGCTGTGCCCGTCCAGCCGGCGCGGGCGCGTCCGACCGCGAACGTCGCGAGATCGTCGACGTCGATGACCTCGGCCCGTCGACCGGCGGTCTCGGGCACCAGGACCGGTCCGTCCGCGGCGAGCGCGAAGCGCGACACCCAGTAGCCGAAGCGGTCGCTCGGGTCGCCGGGTCCGACGATGAGCCCTGGGCGCAGGATCGCGGCGCGGTCGCCGAGCGCCGTGCGGACGGATGCCTCGGCCG
>NZ_RRYE01000151.1 GCF_004010105.1 Microbacterium sp. CPCC 204701 | reverse complement strand
CGGCCACCTGCCAGTAGCCGCCCGGCGGCGGGTGGTGCGGGTTCCCATCGCGGAACCCGCACCACCCGCCCCAGCCGTCGTCGTGCCGGCCCGGAAGCGTTCCCGATAGCCTGGTCTGCGGCGTACTTCACCCGATCTCCAGAGGACCCCATCCATGGCTCGAACCCCCGCATCCGGCACCCAGCACGCGCTCCGCGCCGGAGACTACGAGGCGGTCATCGCGAGCGTCGGAGCGACGCTGCGCTCGCTGACGCATCGCGGCCGCGACCTCGTCGTGCCGTTCGACGCCGACGAGGTGCGCCCGGCGCACCGCGGCGCGACGCTCGCGCCGTGGCCGAACCGCGTCGTCGACGGCACGTACTCGTTCGGCGGTCGCGAGTTCCAGCTGGCTCTCACCGAACCGGCACGTTCCCACGCCCTGCACGGCCTCGCGACGTGGCTCGACTTCGAGGCGATCGACAAGGGACCCGACCACGTCACGCTTGCGGCAGTCGTCCAGCCGCAGACCGCCTACCCATGGCGGATCATCGTCATCACCCGCTTCGAACTCGGTCCCGAGGGCCTTACGCAGACCGTGACGGCGCGCAACGAGAGCACCGAGGCGGCTCCGTGGGGTACCGCTCCGCACCCTTATCTCATGGCGGGCGAGGGTCGCGTCGACGACTGGATCCTCGAGCTCCCGGCCGAGCAGGTGCTCGCCGTGACCCCCGACCGCCTCATCCCGACCGACGTGGTCGCGGTCGACGCCGATGACCCCGAGCGGTTCGACTTCCGCGACGCCCGCCGGATCGGCGCGGCCGAGATCGACCACGCGTACACGGGACTCATCCGGGGCGGCGACGGCATCGCCACCGTGCGAGTGACGACCGCCGATGGCACGGGCGTGTCGATGTCGTGGGACTCCGCATGCCCGTGGGTGCAGGTCCACACCGCCGACAAGCCCGAGCCCGTGCAGAGCCGGCTGGGACTCGCGGTCGAGCCGATGACGTGCGCACCCGACGCGTTCAACGCCTCGCGCTACGCGTACGACGCGGGTCTCATCGTGATCGAGCCCGAGGCATCCGCCACCGCGTCCTGGCGCATCGCGGCGATCGCCTGATCCGATCCGGCCGCGCGTGTCACACCGCGCGGCCGGGCGGTGTCTCATCTGCAAGGAATCACCCTTGGAGGAGACATGACCGAAGGCACCCGCGTGCCCGCGACCGAGATCACCGGCCTCTACGGCGGCGTGCTGAAGCTCGCGATGCGCAAGATGCTGGGCGACGTGCCGGAGTCGGCGGGCGTGCTGTGGAACCACCCCGCCGCGTTCACAGCGCTCATGGGGATCAATCGCAAGGCCGAGAAGTGGCACGAGCTCGACAAGGGCCTGGGCGTGCTCGCTCACATGGCGACCGCCGCAGCGGTGGGCTGCAACGCGTGCCTCGACCTCAACTACTTCATGGCTCACCGGCGCGGGCTCGACGAGGCGAAGGTCCGCGAGGTGCCGCGCTGGCCTGACTCGACGGTGTTCACGCCGCTCGAGCGACGCGTCATGGCCTACGCCGACGCGATGAGCCAGACGCCTCCCGCCGTGACCGACGAGATGTCGGCGGAGCTGCTCGTCGAACTCGGCGCTCCGGCGCTGGTCGAGCTGACGGCGCGCGTCGCGATCATGAACACCGCGTCGCGAATGAACATCGCGCTCGGCATCCACTCCGAGGAGTACGCCGCGGCGTGCGGCCTGCCTCCTCTCGCCCCCGGCACCCCCGTAGGCTCGGCGGCATGAGCTCTCCCGCGAGCGCCGACCCCTTCATCGAGCACCGCGGCCTGCTGTTCACCGTCGCGTACGAGATGCTCGGGTCGGCGGCCGACGCCGAGGACGTCCTGCAGGAGTCGTGGCTGCGGTGGGATGCGGTGAACCGTGACACGGTGCGCGACGCGCGGGCCTACCTGGTGCGCATCGTCACGCGACAGGCCCTCAACCATCTCCGGTCGGTGTCGCGCCGTCGCGAGGACTACGTGGGGGAGTGGCTGCCCGAGCCGCTGCTCACCAGCCCCGATGTGTCCGACGACGTCGAGCTCGCCGAGAACGTCTCGATCGCGATGCTGACCGTGCTCGAGACGCTCGCGCCGACCGAGCGCGCGGTGTTCGTGCTGCGCGAGGTCTTCGACATGCCCTACGACGAGATCGCAGAGGCGGTCGACAAGTCGCCCGCCTCGGTGCGGCAGATCGCGCATCGGGCGCGAGATCATGTCGCCGCCCGACATCCGCGCGTGCGGGTGGCGAGGTCGGAGCACCAGGAGGTCGTGCAGAAGCTCGCGCACGCCGTGAACACCGGCGACCTCCAGGCGCTCATGGACGTGCTCGCGCCGGACGTCGTCTCGGTCGCGGACGGCGGCGGCCGCGTGCGCGGAGCCGCACGCCGGCCGGTCATGGGCGCGGAGAGGCTCGCGAAGTACCTCATGCACGGCGTGGCGAAGTACGCCGGGCGCATGTCGTTGTCGCCGATGCTCGTCAACGGGCAGCCCGGACTGCGCGTGGAGGTCGACGGCCGGATCGCCGGCGCCGTGACCGTCACTGTGGAGAACGGCAAGGTGAGTCGCATCTACTCGATCGCCAACCCCGACAAGCTCGAGCACCTCGACGCCGAGATGCCCCTCAGCCGCTGACTCGTCCGCGGGCGACGCCGCAGCGGATCACGGCCCGTGATGTCGCGGCTCGGTGATCCGATGGTTTCCGTGGTCCGGCGCGTGCCGCGCAACCTCCGTCGTGCCGAGTGCGGGCGTCGCGATAGCCGCGACGACGACCGCCGCCGCGAAGAGCGCCGAGAGGCGCAGGGGCGCGGCATCCGTCGCCGTCTCGCGCGTGCGCAGACGCACGCCGCACGCGAGTGCCGCCACGACGAGCAGGAAGGATGCCGCAGCCACGGCCACCGCGCTGATCTTGGCCGGATCGATCCACAGTGCGACCACTGCCACACCGATCCCGCCCAGCGACCCGGCGATGCCCACCCGTGGCATGACGGAGTATCCGCGTGCCAGCGACGAGACGCCCCATGCGAGCGCGCCGCCGCCGAGGGCGACGAGCGCGAAGCCGGCCCCCCGGGCGGCCCCGTCGCCCGTCAGCACTCCGGCGCCCAATGCGATCTGCACGAGCCCCGCACCCCACGCCGCCACCGCACCGACAGGGGTGGAGGTGGCGGCGAGCGCACGGGCGGGCATCACGATGTTCGGCAGGTGGTCACACGGTGCGCGTGTCGCGCGTGGTGGCGCGCTCGTCGCGCTCGGCGCCCAGTCCGACACCGAGCAGCACGAGGGCGGTGACCAGGTGCAGGAAGTGGTCGACCGTGTTCAGCGCGAGGATGTTGAGCGCCGATCCCTCGATGAAGAACCCGACGATGCCGACCAGCAGGTACACGGCGCCGACCACGATGTTCACCGTCTTCGCGGCTTTCACCGACTTCAGGCCTCCGATCAGCAGTGCCGCGCCGATCAGCAGGTGCACGATGTTGTGCAGCGGGTTCACCTCGAAGATGCCCAGCAGCAGGCCACCGTCGGTGGCGGCGAAGTCCACGCCGGCGGTGACCAGGAAGCCGAGTGCGCCGATGAGGAGGTACACCGCGCCGAAGATGACTGCGACGAGGCGGTTGGGTGACGAGCTCATATGAGTTCTCCTGTTCTGTCTGCGGCGGGTGCCGCGTGCATGTGTCGCTTCGACACGTCTTCTGCGGGCCGCCGGATGACGAAGGGCCCCGACGCAACGGAGCCCTTCGCGGTCGCGGCGGTGCTCAGGCCGTGAGATGCGGGCTCATGTGTCGTCCCGCAGGTCTTCCTTGAGGGCGTTGCGCGCCTCGACCGAGTCGCGTTCGGCTTCGGCCTTCTTGACGTCGGCTTCCGCCTTCATCTCATCGACCTTGTCGCCGATGCGGTCGGTGGTGTCTTCCCACGTGTCCTTGACCTTCTCGCCGACGGCATCGGCCGTCTCTTTCGCGTCGTCCATGAATCCCATGCGGTCTCCTCCGGTGTGGGCCGTGAGGGTGACGCTACGGAAAACGCGCGGTCGCGGCACGGGGCTTGCGCCGCGTGGATCCGCTTGCTAGACGCGATGAGGTGAGCTCGGCGAGAATGGCGCGCGTCAGCCGATCGGAGTCGTCGTGTCGATCGCGCGTCGAAGAGGACGCCGCATCGCCGACCAGTATCGAGTCGGCGCGAGTCGCACGAGCACGTCGACGAGCCGCGACTCGCGGCCGACCATCGTGCGGGCTCGGCGCCGGACCGTCGCGTCGACGATGCAGGCCGCGGCATCCGTCGGCTCGGTGTGGTACATCGCGGCCTGCGCGGCAGCGGCGCGCTTCGCGACGGCGGGGTCGATGGCCGCGGCGTAGCGGCCGTGGAGGATGATGCCGGTCTTGACGCCCGCAGGGTAGATCGCGCCCACCGTGACCGTGGAGCGCTCGAGCTCGTGCCGCAGCGCCTCGGTGAATCCGCGCACCGCGAACTTGCTCATCGCGTACGGGATGCGCCCCGCCGGAGCGGCGAGCCCGTAGATCGACACGAGGTGGGTGATGTGCGCGGCCGGCTCGCGGCGGAGTGCGGGCAGCAGCGCCTTCGTGATGTTGACGGTGCCCCAGAGGTTCACGTCCATCAGCCATCGCATCTCTTCCAGCGTGAGCTGGTCGATGTCACCCAGCATCGACGATCCGGCGCACGTGATCAGGGCGTGGATGCGAGGGTGGGATGCCTCGACCTCGGTCACGAGGGCCGCCACCGCGTCGTCGTCGGTGAGGTCGACGACGTGCGTCGTGTGGCCGGTGCCCTCGAGCACTGCCGCGACCGCCGCGAGACCCTCCGCATTGCGGTCCACGAGGGCGATCCGTGCGCCTCGGCCGGCGAGCTGCTTCGCCACCTCGGCGCCCATGCCGGCCGCCGCGCCGGTGATGACGGTGGTCCTGTCGCGGACGTCCAGACGCCGCATCCTGCCCATGAGTCCGCCTCTCGTCGCCGCGCCCGCCCTCGCGCCGGCCGCGCCTACGATTCTCGCCGACTCGGCGGCGCTCCCGGGACGCTAGCCTTTTCGAGGGAGGTGCGATGGGCAAGACCGCAGAGGCGATCGCCGAGGGTGTGTCCATCGCGTCCGCCGCCGCGCGGTTGACCATCCGCAACCGCATCCTCGTCGGCACGATCGCGAACGACGAGCCGTTCGACGTCGCGGGCTTCGGCCCGTTCGCGCGCGAGACTCTGATCTCACTCGCCGAGGAGCAGGAGGCGGCGGCCGAACTCGCCAAGCGCCAGCGCAAGAAGGCGTGGGGCAAGTTCAGCGATCCCGACGGCACCCACGACTACCGCGACCGCGACACCCGCAACCTCCGCAAGCGACACAAGCAGTACGTCGGCGTCGCCAAGGAGCTGCGCCGCATGGCCGACGACCCGCACGTCGTGCGCACTCTCGTGGAGCAGTCGCGCGATGCCGCGTGGGGTGACGTCGAGGCGAACCTCCAGCGCCGTCTGCGCGTCGAGGGCATGCGCCCGGAGCTCGACCCCGACTACGACCGCATGCGCGCGGCGCGCATGCAGTCGATCCGCCTTGTCGACCTCCCTCGTCTCGCCTCGCATCGCCGCCGGGGCGCCGATGATCACGCCGGTGATCCGACGGATGCCGAGCCCGATGTCGCGGTCGAGGCCCAGGGTCGCCGCGAGTCGGGCGTCGACCTGAGCGAGCTCGACTCCTGACACCCGGCGACGGCCGGCACTACGCTCGCGGCGTGGACACCGACTCCTCGGGGCACGTGATGCGCTTCCCGCCCGACCATGCGCTCGCGGTGCGGGTGCGCGCGATCTGCGCGCCCTCCCCCGAAGTGGCCGAGGTGATCTCGCACGGCCGATGCACCTTCCGCGCCGGAAAGCGTCAGTTCGCCATCGTCGGCGCGGCGCACGACGAGGCCGGCGCGGTCGAGTTCATCCCGGACGACCTCGAGCGCCCGGCCCTCCTCGAGCGCACCGACGTCTTCGTGCCGCCGTACGAGGGTGCGTACGGCTGGCTCGCGTTGCGGGTCGAGGCCGACTCCGGCGACTGGGAACTGCTCCCCGAGCTGCTCGACACCTCCTACCGCCGGGTGGCCCTGCAGCGCCAGCTGCGCGCGCTCGATGACGGCGGGGCCAGCCCCGCGGTCGATTCGCGCCCGGGCCAGGTGTGAGGTATTCTTGACGACGTTGTGCGCGCGAGCGAGCAGCACGCGCCCGTAGCTCAATGGATAGAGCATCTGACTACGGATCAGAAGGTTAGGGGTTCGAGTCCCTTCGGGCGCGCACTGTGTTGAGACAGTGAACCTCGAAAGCCCGCGGATTCCCGCGGGCTTTCGTTTTTCCGGCCACGGCCCCGCCGCCACATGGCGTCACAGCGAGCCACGGTCGAGCGGTGTGGCGCCTCGATCCAGCTCCTGGGCGAGGCGCCGAAGTTTCTTCACGCAGCGCTGTCGCGTGGTCGACCGCGACGACGGCGGGCACGGAAAGGACATCAGCCATCGGCCGGGCGGCCGTGCGTGGTCGAGCCCACCTGCACGACCCGAGACGTGTGCCAATGCCCCGAGAACGTCTCCACCGGGGGCCAGGGCGCGTGGTCGAGGACTGACGAGCCGGCTGGTCGTGGAAGAGAAGGATCCATGGGCTGCCCGCCTCGACTGCGCCGAGATCGGCAGCCAGCCACGCGTTCTTCTTGCGGACAGGCCCGTATGGTTCATGCGCCCTGCGCGACCAACTTCACCGCCGTACGAAGGCCGACCCCGTCTCTGAGATCGGCGAAGGCCTGATCGATCTCGGCGAGCGGACGCCGCCCGGTGACCATGGACTCGAGATCGAACTCGCCCTTCTGCCACAGCGCGACCATTCGGGGGATGTCGCGACGGGGGATGCTGCTGCCGAGGTAGCAGCCGAGTACCCGTTTCTGCCCGAGGACGAGATCTGCTGTGAAGAGACCCTCCAGCGGTGTCGTCGGAGCCGTGACGCCGAGGATCACGAGCGTTCCCCCGGGTCCGATGAGTCCCGC
>NZ_RRYE01000150.1 GCF_004010105.1 Microbacterium sp. CPCC 204701 | reverse complement strand
CGAGCGCCGGCTGCACCTCGCGCCCGAGCGAGGCGGCCCGGCGCAGCGCTTCACGCGCACGATCGGACCGGCCCGCGACGCGATGCAGATCCGCGACGCGGTACCACGCGTTCGCGAGCGTCTCGGCCCGCTTCTCGGTCGCACACACCACCTCGGCCGCGGCGCTCGCTGCAGCCCACTCGCCGCCGAGCTGCAGCACGGTCGCCCGGTGAAGCGTGCATTCGCCTCGGAACGGCTCGAGTCCGCGCTGCGAGTCGCACCAGTCGCCGAGCTCGCGCGTCCACACGCGTGCGCGCTCCACATCGCCGCGGCCCAGCAGGCTCGCGATCACAGCGCAGAATGCCGGACCCGCAGCGCGATCGCTGACGCGCCCGTCGCCGATCAGGAGCATCACGCGGTCGAGGGCGTCGAACGCTTCCTCGGGACGCCCGGCCGCGAGCAGCGCGCGTCCGAGACCCATCGTGGCGAGGGTCAGCGTATCGGCGTCGTCGGCGGCATCCGATCGGGCGACCGCTTCGCGATGCAGTTCGACGGATGCCTCGGCATCCCCCCGCGCGTACGCGGCGAACGCGATGCACAGTCCGCGCGCGGCGTCGGTCGTAGGCGTTGCATCGGGCCGGCCGCAGAGCTCGAACAGCCGCGACATCCACGCACGGGCTCGCACCGCGTCGCCGTGCTCGCCGAGCGTGAACGCGAGCCAGAACGCGCACCGCACCGCGGCGGTGAGGTCGCCCGCGTCGAGGTAGCGCAGGTGCGCACGCTCCCAGGCGCGCGCGCTCTGGTCGTCGCGCCCGACGAACCACGCCGCCTGCCCGAGCTCATCGAGCCTGCGCGCGTCGAGGTCGGCCTCGTTCGCCATGAGCTCGCCGAACCGGCCCGTCCAGTCGACCACCTCTGCGGCCCGGATTGCCATGCGCACAGTATGTGCCGCTCGGTCGGAGCCGGCAACATCGCGAGAACGACGACGGGCACGCCGATGCGGCCCGGTGCCGTCGTCAGACGGCCGGGGTCAGAGCTTGGCGTCCTGGCGGGGGATGAAGACCTGCTTGATGATGAGCAGGATCGAAGCGGTGACCGGGATCGCGACGAGCGCGCCGAGGAGCCCGAGCAGCGTGCCGCCGACCATCGCACCGATGACGACGAGCGCACCGGGCACCGCGATCGCCTTGTTCATCACGCGGGGCGTGAGGACGTACGCCTCGAGCTGCATGTAGATGAGGTAGATGATCGCGAAGATCAGCGCCGGAACCCAGCCGGTGAACAGCGCGATGACGGTCGCGACGATCCAGTACAGCACCGAGCCGATGAGCGGGATGAGGGTGATCAGGAATGCGATCACACCCATCAGCGCCGGGAACGGCAGGCCGAGGAACAGGTGCAGCAGGAACGCGACGATCGAGTTGCAGAAGGCCAGCACCACCATGCCCATGAGGTAGGCGCCGATCGAGTCGGTGATCTGGTTCGTCATCGCGGTCGCCTTGCGGCGGGTGCGCGCCGGGGCGAACTGGATGAACGACTTCTTCATCGCGGGAAGCCCGGCGAGGAAGTAGAGGCTCAGCACGAGAACGATGATGAGGCCCGAGATCGCGGTGCCGACGCCGACGGCGAAGTTGACCACGCCGCCTCCGATCGCGGCGAGGTTCGCCGGGTTGGTGAGGAAGGACTCCACCTGTGACACCATGTCGCCGACCTGCGCGCCGAATGTGGTGCTCAGCCAGGCGTAGAAGTCCGAGGCCTGGAACTCTTCGATGAGGTCGGGGATGTCTCCGATGAACTGACCGAGCTGCGCCACGAGCGTCGGCACCACCAGGAGCAGCACCAGAGCGAGGACGACGGCGAATGCGCCGTACACGATCACGATCGCCCACGGCCGCGCGACGCCCCGGCGGCCGAGGAACCGCACGACAGGGTCGAGGCCGAGGGCCGCGAACAGCGCGAAGACGATGTAGATGATGATCGTCGAGAGGTTCCAGAAAGCCAGACCCAGGGCGACGGCGACGAGACCGCCCAGCGTCACGAGCAGACCGAGCGAGAACGGGCTGTTCAGGTTGGCCCAGAACGTCTTGCCGGCCGGCGCCTCGCCGGTGAACACCGCCTCGCCCTCGAGGTCGGCGGCCAGCGTCTCGTCGGTCGTCGTCGCGAACCCATCGCCGTGAACGGCTGCTGTCGTCGCGGCGGTGACGGTCGCCTCGCCCGGCGCCCCAGCGGCACTGGAGGCACTGGTGTCTTGCGTCATGGTGACACTCTAGGCCTAGGGCCATCGTCTGATTCGGGTGAATTTCTGCCTCGGGTATCGTCGTGGTGCGAGGAGGACGCCATGACCGAGGATCCGAGAACGACGCTCACCCGGCTGCGCAGCAGCATCGACAACATCGACGCCGCGCTGGTGTATCTGCTCGCCGAGCGCTTCAAGGCCACCAAGCAGGTCGGCCACCTGAAGGCGGAGCACGGCATGCCGCCCTCCGACCCGGCCCGCGAGGAGCAGCAGGTCGCGCGGCTGCGCAGCCTCGCCGAGCAGGCCGACCTCGACCCCGCCTTCGCCGAGAAGTGGTTCAACTTCGTCGTCGCCGAGGTGATCCGCCACCACGAGGGACTGCGCGACGGGAACGGCGCCGCCGCGGTCTGACGGGTCGCTCCGACCCCAGAGCGCGCCGGACGCCGCCGAGAGCACGGTGTCAAGCCCGTGGCGCCGCCGCGTCGTCCCGAGCGAGAGTCGTCGCGAAGGGAGACCGACATGAGAGATCAACCGCACGCGCACCACTCCGACGACGCCGTCGCCGACGACGCACCGCCGACCGATGCGGTGACGGACGAGGTGCGCGAAGACGCCGCACGCGCCGAAGAGACCCGCGACGCCGCTTCCGATCGGCCCGCACAGACCCACCCCTGACGGCGCAGGGATGCGGATGCCTCGGTCCGCGCGTCGCACGCGCGGACCGAGGCATTCTTCCTCCCGTGAAGCCAGGGGCCCGGAGATCTATGGCACCGCCCGGCGCAGCGTCAGGTACGAGATTCCCGCCAGGACGACCGCGAGCAGGAGGCCCCACCCCGCGAGTCCGAGCGCGCCCTGGTCGGCGAACCATGTGAACATCTGGGCCCACGCCTGCATCTGCCCGACCAGGAACAGCACCAGCACGAGCAGTGCCGCGATGCCGACCAGTACCGTCGTGAGCGCCACGGATCCGAAGCGCTTGAAGATCGTGGCGGCCCAGAACCCGGCGACGAAGAACAGCATCGTGACGGTGAAGAAGAAGATGCCGGCGCCGAGCGGGCCGGCCTCCCAGATCCACGGCAGGTAGAAGAAGTAGCCGTTCATGCCGAGGCCGTCGGTGGCCTCCTCGATCAGGCCGCCCACCACGAAGACCAGCGACAGGATCGCGCCCGTCATCATGGCGGTGAGCAGCGTGCCGACGTAGAACTCGCGGCGCGTCACGCTCATCGCCTGCGAGAACGGGAACGTGAGGGTGAGCGACTGGATGCCTACGACGGCGAAGTACCACAGCGGGGCCTGCGCACCGCCGCCGTACATGGCGCTCGTCACCCCGGCGTTGATCAGGATCGCGTAGATCGCGAGCGTGATGAGGAACGAGCCGCCGAGCACCAGGAGCGGCACCCAGATGTAGGTCTGGCGGTTGATCAGCTGCATGCGGATCACGCTGACGGTGCGGTTCATCGCAGTGCTCCTTCGTCGAGATCGGCGGTGGTCGCGGCGGAGGCGTGCCCGCCGGCTTCGGCCGCGTGCTGGGTGGTGCGCACGATGAGCTGCTGCAGCGACACCGGCGCGATGTCGAGTCCCGTGGCGGCGAGCCGCGCACGGTCGTCGGCGGTGAGGGTGCCGAGCACGGTGACCGACGAGACGTGGCCGAGGCTCTCGCGGTGGATGACCTCGCGCCCCTGGATGAAGGCCTCGACGGCGGCCGTGTCGCCGACGATGTTCGCGGCGCGGTCGCGGACGGCATCCGTCGACTCGTCCATGATGATGCGGCCGCGGTCGATCACGAGTACGCGCTCGATGAGGTTCGACACCTCGTCGATCAGATGGCTCGAGAGGATCACCGTTCGCGGATGCTCGGAGTAGTCCTCGAGCAGCCGATCGTAGAAGATCTGCCGCGCGACGGCGTCGAGACCGAGGTACGGCTCGTCGAAGAACGTGATCTCGGCACGCGAGGCGAGCCCGATGATCACGCCGACCGCCGACAGCTGCCCGCGCGAGAGCTTCTTGATGGTGCGCTTCATCGGCAGCTGGAACTCGTCGATCAGGCTGTCCGCGAGCTCCTGGTTCCAGTTCGGGAAGAACAGGCGCGCGGTCTCGAACGCGTGCCGCGGCTTCGCGTCGTCGGGATACTTCTGGCTCTCGCGCACGAAGCACATGCGTGAGAGCACCTTGGCGTTCTCATACGGGTCCATGCCGAACACGCGCACTTCGCCGCGGGTGGCGAAGTTCTGCGCCGTGAGGATCGACATGACCGTCGTCTTGCCGGCGCCGTTGCGGCCCAGCAGGCCGTAGATGGTGTCCTTCTCGATCGTGAAGCTCACGTCGTCCACCGCGAGGGCCTCGCGGTAGCGCTTCGTGAGGTTCCTCACCTCGACGACGGGGGTGGCGGTCGTCATCGTGTGGTCCCTTCCGTGGTGTTCGCAGCGCGCGCCGCGGCGCGGTCGCGGATGAGCATTGCCAGGTCTTCAGGTCCGAGCCCGAGCTTGCGGGCCTCGGCCAGGAGCGGATCGATGAAGCGGTCGGTGAACGCGGAACGCCGTTCGCCGAGCAGCAGTTCACGAGCGCCCGGCGCCACGAACATGCCGATTCCGCGTCGCTTGTACAGCACGCCCTTGTCGGCGAGCATCGCGACTCCCTTCGCAGCGGTCGCCGGGTTGATGCGGAAGAAGGTCGCGAGCTCGTTCGTCGAAGGCGTACGCTCCTCCTCGGCGAGCGAGCCGTCGACGATGGAGTCCTCCACGCTCTCGGCGATCTGGAGGAACAGCGCCCGGCCGTCTTCGATCACGTCCACCCCGCTTGGTTGGTTAGTTACTTGGCTAAGTAACCATGCGACATGGTGTGTGTCAAGCCGGGTAACGAAACGGTCTCCTTCGGGTGCCCGGTTTTGACAGCCGATGCGATCCCGTTAGCGTGGACGAGGCCCTCTGTGGGCTCTGACGACCAGTCCGCGGCCGTCGCGTGAGACGATCCTGGGGGATCGTCGCGTGCCGGACGTATGGTCGGCGGTCTGGGCGACGGACCCGATGTACGTCGCCGGATGCGCTACCGCGTCACCCGACGACGCGGCTACGGCGCCGATGACCGTCACCCGGGCGTAACCGATGCCGAGCGCGTTCCGCGCGCCGCGGAGGTGAAGCAACGTGACCGTCGAACCCGCCCTTGAGGCGCGCAATCTGTACAAGGTGTTCTCCAAGCACCCGAAGGCCGTCGTCAAGCGGCTGAAGGCGGGCGAAACCCGCACGGACGTGGCGGGTGCGGGAACCGCAGCCGTCATCGATGCGGGCTTCACCGTCCAGCGCGGCGAGATCTTCGTGATCATGGGCCTGTCCGGCTCGGGCAAATCCACCATCATCCGCATGCTCAACGGCCTGCTGGAGCCCTCCGCCGGAGACGTGCTCGTGCAGGGACGCAGCATCGGAACGGCCTCTCCCAAGGAGCTGCGCGAGATCCGGCGCTCGTCGATCTCGATGGTGTTCCAGCACTTCGCGCTGCTGCCGCACCGCACCGTGATCGACAACGCCGCGTATGCGCTCGAGATCCAGGGCGTGCCGCGCGACGAGCGTCGCGGCCGTGCGATGGAGATCCTCGAGAAGGTCGGTCTCTCCGACCGGGCCGAGGCGATGCCCGACGAGCTGTCGGGCGGCATGCGGCAGCGCGTCGGCCTCGCCCGCGCGCTGACCGCGGGCACCGACATCCTGTTGATGGACGAGGCGTTCTCGGCTCTGGATCCGCTCATCCGCCGCGAGATGCAGGAGCAGCTCGTCGAGCTGCAGCGCGAGCTCGGACGCACCATCATCTTCATCACGCACGATCTGAACGAGGCGATGTTCCTCGGCGATCGCATCGCCGTGATGCGCGACGGGCGGATCGTGCAGAACGGCACCCCGGAAGAGATCCTCACCGATCCGGCGAACGACTACGTCGCCCAGTTCGTGCAGGACGTCGACCGCGCCCGCGTCCTGACCGCAGGATCGGTCATGGCGCCCGCACTCGCCACCACGCCCGTCAGCGCGGGCGTGCGCGGCGCGCTGCGCGTGATGCGCGATCGCCAGGTCGGCTCCGTCGCCGTGATCGAGAACCGCCGCTACCTCGGAACGGTCACCGACCGTGCCGTCGTGCGTGCCGTCAAGGACGGCAGGACCGACCTGCGCTCGCTGGTCAATCGCACCCCGCCGGTGGTGAAGGCCGACGAGCCGCTCAGCGACGTCGTCGAGCGCGCCGTCGAGAGCCCTCTCCCGATCGCCGTCGTGGACGACGACTGGCGCCTCCTCGGCATGATTCCGCGCGTCACGCTGCTGGCAGCGCTCGGCAACGTCGACCCGCAGACCACGCCGATCCCGATCGTCGGGACGCCGGTGTCCGTGCCGGAGGCCGAGTTCGCGCAGACGCTCGTCGCCGTCGGCGAATCGACGACGGCGGTGCCGGTCGCGACCGTGCCCGTTGCCGGTGCGGCGGAAGGAGGCGCGTGATGGAGAACCTCAGACTGCCTCTCGGCGCATGGATCGAGGCTTTGGTCGACTTCCTGGGCGACGTGTTCGGCTGGCTCTTCGACGCCGTCGCCACGGTGCTCGGCGCCGTGTACGACGCCCTCGACTGGGCGCTGGTCGCGCCCCCGTTCTGGGCGATCATCGTCCTGTTCGCCGCTCTGGCGTTCTGGGTGAGAGGCTGGCGGCTCGCCCTCGGCACCGGTCTCGGCCTGCTGCTGATCGTGCTCGTCGACCAATGGGACAACGCCATGGACACCCTGGCGCTCGTGCTGGTCGCATCGCTCATCGCAACGGCGATCAGCATCCCCGTCGGGATCTGGGCCGCCCG
>NZ_RRYE01000015.1 GCF_004010105.1 Microbacterium sp. CPCC 204701 | reverse complement strand
GCCCACTCGCCGTCGCCGTCGCCGTCGACCCAGCCCACCGGACCGGCGTAGCGGCCGCGGTCGAACGGCTCGAGCCGGCGGATCGCGTCGAGCGCGGCATCCGTCGGCGTCCCGGCCACCGCCGCGGTCGGGTGCAGCGCCGCGACGAGGTCGAGTGACGACGCGTGGTCGGCGATCTCGCCGGCGATGTCGGTGGCGAGGTGCCACAGGTTCGGCAGCTCGAGCGTGAACGGCTCGGCGTCGGCGCGCAGGCCCGTCACGTGCGGGCCGAGCGTGTCGAGCACGCTCTGCACGGCGTAGCGGTGCTCCTCGATGTCTTTCGCGCTGTGCGCGAGGGCTGCGGATGCCTCGACATCGTCGACCGCGTCGGTTCCGCGCGGGATCGTTCCGGCGAGCACACGCGCGGTCACCGCGCCGCCGAAGACCGTCACGAGGGTCTCGGGGCTTGCGCCGATGAGGCCGTCGACGGCGTAGGTCCACGTGTCGGGGTAGTCGTGCGCGAGTGCGCGGACGAGCCGGCGGAGGTCCGCGCCGGCGGGGATCGTGCCCACGAGGTCTCGCGCGAGCACGACCTTGTCGAGCTCGCCGCGGAGGATCGCGTCGACGGCGGCGCGCACCGCCGCCTGGTACCCCGCGGGATCGAGCGCGCCGGGGCCGAGCGTGCCCGACCAGTACGGGCCGTACGGGATGGGCTCAAGAGCGGGCGCCTCGAGGTCTGCGGCGGTCGAGCGGATGCGCGTGACCCACGAGCGGCCCTCGTGCCGGCCTATGACGAGCTGCGGGATCACGAGCCGGCTCGTCGCCGTCGAGCGCGGGTCGAACGCGAGGGTGCCGAACGCGACGAGGCCCGTGCCGGGGAGGTCCACCGGGTCGTCCACCACGGCACCGTCGGCCAGCCCCCGCCACGCGTCGGCGGGTGACGGCATCCGTTCCCGGTCGGTTCCGGGCGGCAGCAGCGGACCGTTCTCGTAGCCGCCGACGGAGCCCACTCCGACGATGCCGTCGCCTCGGCGCAGCCACGCCAGCGGTTCATTCGGAGACGTGTACGCGAGGAGGTCGTCGACAGGCTCGATCTCGCGGGTCTCGACCACCAGCTGAGGCGGGCGGCGCGAAGATGTCACGACTCAAGCCTAGACTCGCGGCGTGACCGACAGCGCCGCCGCAGAGCACCTGCTCCCACGCTCCGACCGTCCTGAAATCGGCAGTGCGCTGCAGTTCCGCTGGCGCAAATGGGACGGCGGTCCGCACTGGGTCAACGACTGCATCTACCTCGGCAGCGACCGGTGGGGCGACTGGGTCGGGCAGCCCGACGGCTGGCGCAACGTGCGTCCAGGGCTGGAGCTGACGGCGGACGGCCCCAACGTCACGCTCCTGCCGCCCAGCGGGGACTTCGCGATGACGATCCACGGCGCGCCCCGGCGGGTGCGCACCTACATCGACATCGCGTGGGACATCCGCTGGGAGCATCGCGAGCCGCGCGGCATCGACATGGACCTCGACGTCGTCAAGGCGATCGACGGCCGGGGGCTGTACATCGACGACCGCGACGAGTGGAACGAGCACCGCGTCGCGTACGGCTACCCGCACGACATCGTCGACAGGCTCGAAGCGCTGGCCGTCGATCTCGAGCGCCGCGTCGCCGCCGCCGAGGCGCCTTTCGACGACGCGACCCCGGATGCCTGGCTCGCGCGGCTGGCCGCGCTCGAGGCGGTCGCACCGCCGCCACCCGTTCACTTTCCTCCCCCCGCGAACGCGCCCGGCCGGGGCTGATCGCCCGCCGCCGCCTAGACTCGGAGCCGTGGCATCCCACCCCTCCGATCATGAGCCGAACCGCGCCGACCTGCGCAAGGACCCGGCGCGCGTGAGCGGCATGTTCGACCAGGTGGCGGCGGGGTACGACCGCACGAACACCGTCCTCAGTCTCGGCAACGACCGTCTCTGGCGGGCAGCCATGACCCGGACCGTGGCCCCGCGGCGCGGACAGCGCATCCTCGACCTCGCCGCCGGCACCGGGGTGTCCAGCGTCGCGCTGGCGCGCAGCGGCGCGTCTGTCGTCGCGGCCGACTTCTCGCCCGGCATGATCGCGGAGGGCAGGCGCAAGCATCGCGGCTTCCCGAATCTGTCGTTCGTCGAAGCCGACGCGACCGCACTGCCGTTCGGCGACGAGAAGTTCGACGCGGTCACGATCTCGTTCGGGCTGCGCAACGTCGTCGAGCCGAAGAAGGCGCTGCGCGAGATGCTGCGGGTGACCGAGCCCGGCGGACGCCTCGTGGTCTGCGAGTTCTCGCATCCGCCGTCGAAGACGTTCAGCGGCCTCTACCGCTTCTACAACGACCGCGTGCTGCCGGTCGTCGCCAAGACCGTGAGCTCCAACGCCGACGCCTACGACTACCTCAACGAGTCGATCCGCGACTGGCCCGACCAGCCCACGCTCGCGGCCTGGATCCGGGAGGCGGGCTGGACCGACGTGGCCTACCGCAACCTCTCGATGGGCATCGTCGCCCTGCACCGAGCGACCAAGCCCGGTGCGGCAACCGGCCCCCGGTAGGCTGGGGACGTGACTCCGACCGCGCCGGGCTCGAATATCGCGGGCAAGCTGGGCCTCAACGACCGCGTCTTCGCGGGGCCGCGCTCGCGCAAGCTCCGGGCGAGCGTCGAGGAGGGCCTCAAGCGCGTCGACAGCGCGCTCGAAAGCGAGCTGCGCGTGACCGATGCGCTGGCCGACGCCACCAGCCGCTACCTCTACGAGGCGGGCGGCAAGCGCGTGCGCCCGATGCTGGCGCTGCTGACGGCGCAGCTCGGCGACGGCATCACCGACGACGTCATCGAAGGAGCCACCGCTCTCGAGATGACCCACCTCGGCTCGCTCTATCACGACGATGTCATGGATGCCGCCGACAAGCGCCGAGGCGTGCCCAGCGCGCATTCCGTGTGGGGCAACAGCGTCGCGATCCTCACCGGTGATCTGCTGTTCTCGCGAGCCAGCCAGATCATGGCGCGCCACGGCGACCGTGCGATCCACCTGCAGGCAGACACGTTCGAGCGCCTCGTGCTCGGGCAGATGCACGAGACGGTCGGCCCGGCCGAGGGTGACGACCCCGCGCAGTTCTACCTCAAGGTGCTGTCCGACAAGACGGGCTCGCTCATCGCGGCGGCGGCGCAGGCCGGCATCATCTTCTCGGGGGCACCGAAGGAGCTCGAGCACCCGATGATGACGTTCGGCGAGAAGGCCGGAGTCGCGTTCCAGCTGCTCGACGACGTCATCGATCTGTCGGCAGACCCCGACGAGACTGGCAAGGTGCCCGGCACCGACCTGCGCGCGGGTGTGCCCACCATGCCCTACCTCGTGCTCGGACAGAGGACGGATGCCGCGTCTCAAGACCTGCACGCCCGGATCGACGACGGCGTAGCGCAGATCGCCGACGGCGCCGACCCTGCGATCCTCGACGAGCCGCTCGCGCGCCTGCGAGAGCATGAGGCCACCGGGGCCACCCGCGATCTCGCGCACGCGTGGTCGCAGGAGGCCATCGATGCCCTCGCACCCCTACCCGACGGACCCGTGCGTGAGGGCCTGACCCGATTCGCGCAGGCCGTCGCCGACCGCTCCAGTTAGTTCCGGTCCCTGAGCCTGTCGAACGGCCGGGGCACCAAATCCCGCAACAAGCTCAGGGACCGACAAGATGTGACGCCGCCCCCGAAAGGATCCACATGACCAAGCTCCGGCTGGCGATCGTCGGCGCAGGACCCGCGGGCATCTACGCCGCCGACATCCTGCTGAAGGCCGAGCGCAAGTTCGACGTCTCGATCGACCTCTTCGAGCAGCTGCCGGCGCCCTACGGCCTCGTCCGGTACGGCGTGGCGCCCGACCACCCGCGCATCAAGGGCATCATCACGGCGCTGCGCGAGGTGCTCGACCGCGGCGACATCCGCCTCTTCGGCAACGTCCGCTTCGGTGAGGACATCACCCTCGAAGACCTCAAGCGCCACTACCACGCGGTGATCTTCGCGACCGGCGCGGTCCGCGATTCCGGCCTCGACATCCCCGGCATCGACGCGATCGGCTCGTACGGCGCGGCGGACTTCGTCAGCTGGTTCGACGGGCACCCTGATGTTCCGCGCGAGTGGCCGCTGGATGCGGCATCCGTCGCCGTCATCGGCAACGGCAACGTCGCGCTCGACATCTCGCGGATGCTGGCCAAGCACGCGGACGACCTCCTGCCGACCGAGATCCCCGACAACGTCTACGAGGGGCTCATCGCGTCGAAGGTGACCGACGTGCACGTGTTCGGCCGCCGCGGACCCGCGAACGTCAAGTTCACGCCGCTCGAGCTGCGCGAGCTCGGCGAGCTTCGCGATGTCGACATGGTCGTGTACGACGAGGATTTCGACTATGACGAGGCCTCGAGAGCCGCGATCGCCAGCAACAAGCAGGTCATGGTGATCGACCGGGTGCTGCAGTCGTGGCGCAAGCGCGACTCCGTCAACAACGCCGGCGGCACGGCGTCGCGACGCCTGCATCTGCACTTCTACGCCAAGCCGATCGAGGTGAAGACGGATGCCGAGGGCCGGGTGTCGGCGTTCGTCTACGAGCGCACGCGTCCCGACGAGGAGGGCGGCGTGATCGGCACCGGCGAGATCCGCGAGGTGCCGATCCAGGCGCTGTACCGCGCGGTCGGATACTTCGGATCCCCGCTCCCGGGCGTGCCGTTCGACAAGCGGCACGGCGTGATCCCCAACCGCGAGGGCCAGGTGCTGAGCACGGACTCGAACCAACGCGTGAACGGGGTGTACGCGACCGGCTGGATCAAGCGCGGCCCGGTCGGCCTCATCGGACACACCAAGTCCGATGCGATGGAGACGATCCGCCACCTCATCAACGACCAAGGCACGTGGTGGCAGCCGGCCGATCCCTCCGAGCAGGCGATTCCCGAGCTGCTGGCCTCTCGCGGCGTCGCCTGGACCGACCTCGAGGGCTGGCACAGGCTCGACGAGCACGAGATGGCGCTCGGCGCGCCGCATGAGCGCGTCCGCATCAAGGTCGTGCCGCGCGGCGAGATGGTGAGCATCTCGCGCGGCGAGTGAACCCGAGCCGCGCTCGCTGAGCCGGAGCCGATCGTTGCGCCGGTCGAAGCGCCCGCGCTTCTCGGATGAGCCCATGGCCGGACGGCTCCTGCAGTGGATTCCCCGACGTGCTGGGGCCGCCGTTCGAGCAGCTGACCCTGCCGCTCGGAGTCGATGACGAGTCGGGGCCTCTGGTCGCGACCCTGGTGCGCAGCATGCCGAATCCCGGTTCTGTCGCACCCGGCTGACAGATGTCCCCCGAAGAGGGGACATCCATGGTTCTACCAATCAGGTTATGCTTCTACACGAGGTGTCCCCAGCACCTCACGGGAAGGCCCTCCCCAAAGTTCCTTCCCAAATCACGTCGTCCGATGCCGTTTGCCGGGGGGTGGACGAGCGATATATCGACGACGACAGGCCCCGGGTGTCCCCAGCACCCGGGGCCTTTGCCTTTCTGTGCGGCAACGAGATGAGCGGATGCCTCGATCGAGGCATCCGCTCTTTCAGGTGACGGCGCTACCGGTAGTTGACGAACTGGAGATCGACGTCGAGGTCGGCGGCCTTCAGCAGTCGCTGCACTTCCTGAAGGTCGTCGCGGGACTTGGACTGCACACGCAGCTCGTCGCCCTGGATCTGCGACTTCACCGACTTCGGGCCCTCGTCGCGGATGATCTTCGAAATCTTCTTCGCGTTCTCAGACGAGATGCCGTCTTTGATCGTCGACGTGATCCGGAACTCCTTGCCGCTGGCGACGGGGTCGCCCGACTCCAGGCTCTTCAGCGAGATGCCGCGCTTGATGAGCTTGGACTGGAAGACGTCGAGCACGGCCTTCGCGCGCTCCTCGGAGTTCGCCTTGATGAGCACAGCCTCGCCGCTCCACTCGATCGAGGCGCCGGTGCCTTTGAAGTCGTAGCGCTGCTCGACCTCCTTGCGGGCCTGGTTGAGCGCGTTGTCGGCCTCCTGGTGGTCGACTTTGCTGACGATGTCGAAGGAGGAATCTGCCATGCGCGGCAGTCTATCCGCGCCGCCCTTCCCTGTGCGGGGACACGAGACCGTGCAAGCGATTCCATGAACGAACTGAAAATCACAGCCGCGTATCGATGCATAGCCGGTGTTGCCAGATTCCGAGGCGTGAGTCAGAATGTAAGCGCTTGCAATCGCAGGCGAGAGTCGAAGCCCGCACTGTCGCGAACCGGCGGCGCGGCCGGACTCACTCAGCACTCCAGAGAGGCACACCACCGATGAAGGTGAACAACAAGGGCTGGCTCGCGCTCGGCGGCATCGCCGTCGCGTCGATCGTGCTCGCCGGATGCGCCGGCGGCGGCACCCCTGAGAACGAAGAGACCGAGGCCGCAGCGACGCTGACCGTGTGGGTCGACGCCGAGCGCGTGGACGCCCTGCAGGGCGCTGCGGACGCGTACGCCGACAAGACCGGAGTCGAGGTCGACCTCGTCGGCAAGGACGTCGCCGACATCAAGGACGACTTCATCCAGCAGGCGCCGACCGGCAAGGGTCCCGACGTGGTCATGGGCGCGCACGACTGGCTCGGCGAGCTGTCGACCAACGGCGTCGTCGCCCCGATCGAGCTCGGCGACACCTCCGCGGACTACCTCCCGGTGGCGCTCCAGGCGTCGACCTACGACGGCACGGTCTACATGCTCCCGTACGCGGTCGAGAACATCGCGATCCTGCGCAACGCCGACCTCATCCCCGAGGCCGCGACGAGCTTCGACGACATGATCGCCAAGGGCCAGGCGGCCGGGCTCACCACGCCGTTCGTGGTCGAGCAGGGCGCCGAGGGCAACCCGTACCACCTGTACCCGTTCCAGACGGCGTTCGGCGCTCCGGTGTTCGGCACCGACGCCGAGGGCAACTACGACCCGGCCAACCTCATGCTGGGCGACCAGGGCGGGTTCGAGTTCGCCACGTGGCTGGGCGCCCAGGGCGCCGCAGGCAACTTCAACACCGACATCGACGGCGACATCGCCAAGACGATGTTCCTCGACGGCGAGGCGGCCTTCTGGCTGACCGGCCCGTGGAACGTCGCCACCGCGACCGAGGGCGGCATCAACGTCGCGATCGACCAGATCCCGAGCCCGTCCAGCGGCGTCGCGTCGCCGTTCGCCGGCGTCAAGGGCTTCTTCGTGAGCTCGGAGTCCGACAACAAGGTCGCCGCGAACGATTTCCTGGTGAACTACCTCGGCACCGAGGACGTCCAGCTCGAGCTCTTCGAGGCCGGCAACATCCTTCCCGCCCTGACCGCTGCGGCTGACTCCGCCGCATCCGACCCGATCATCGCCGGCTTCCAGGCTGTCGGCGCCGACGCGGTGCCGATGCCCGCGATCCCCGCCATGGGCTCGGTGTGGCAGTACTGGGGTGTCGCAGAGGCCGCCATCATCAACGGCGCCGACCCCACTGCCACGTGGCAGAAGCTCGTCGACGACGTGACGGCAGCCGTCGAGTAACACCCGGCGGTCGACGACCGCGACCGCGACCGGGACGGATGCCGAGGCATCCGTCCCGGTCCCGATGATGAGGACGATCCATGACCGACACTGTCCCCGCCGAGACGGCCGAGGCGCCGCCGCAGACCCCGGGCCAGCGCAGCGCGACGCGAATCGCGGAAGCCGCATCGGGCCGGATGCGCTGGCTCGTGCTGAAGATCGCGCTGCTGGCGATCGTCGACGCGGTCGCGCTGTACGCAGTCTTCGTCCTCTTCCTGTACAGCGAGTGGCTGGTCCTCTCGCTGGTGACCGCCGTCACCCTCCTCGTCAACTGGATCTACTTCTCGCGCAAGCGCATCCCCGGCAAATACCTGACGCCGGGCATCATCCTGCTCGTCGTCTTCCAGATCTTCACGCTCGTCTACACCGCCTACATCGGCTTCACCAACTACGGCACAGGGCACAACGGCAGCAAGGACCAGGCCATCGCCTCGCTGATGCGTTCGTCACTGGTCCGAGTCGAAGACTCGCCGACCTATGACGTGAAGGTGGTCGAGCGGTTCGGCGAGCTCGGCCTGCTCGTCACCGACCCGACCGACGACGACGTGTCGCTGGGCACCAACGTCCAGCCTCTCGAACCGGTCGACGCGACGATGGAGGGCGGCAAGGCCGTCGCGGTCGACGGCTGGACATCGCTCACCTTCGCTGACGTGCTCTCTCGCAGCAACGAGATCGAGCAGCTGGCCGTCGCGTACAGCGACGACCCCAACGACGGGGCGATCCGCACGCAGGACGGGCAGAAGGGGTTCCTCTACACCTCGACGCTCGAGTACGACCCGGTCGCCGACACCATGACCGACGCGACGACGGGCACGGTGTACGCCGACAACGGGGACGGTGCGTTCACGTCGGAGGAGGGGGAGCAGCTGCTGCCGGGGTGGCAGGTCTTCGTCGGGTTCGACAACTTCGTGCGGGCCCTCACGGATGCGACCATTCGCGGGCCGCTGCTTGCAGTGACGGCGTGGACCTTCGTCTTCGCCGCGATCTCGGTGGCGTCCACCTTCTTCCTCGGCCTGCTGCTGGCCCTGGTGTTCCAGAACAAGCGGATGCGGTTCAAGAACGGCTACCGGATCATGATGATCCTGCCGTACGCGTTCCCGGCGTTCCTGTCGGCGCTGATCTGGGCCGGCATGATGAACGAGAGCTTCGGGTTCATCAACCAGGTCCTCTTCAACGGCGCGTCCATCCCGTGGCTCACCGACCCCTGGCTGGCCAAGGTGTCGGTGCTGATCGTCAACCTGTGGCTGGGCTTCCCCTACATGTTCCTGGTGTGCATGGGCGCCCTCCAGGGCATTCCCGACGAGGTCAACGAGGCCGGCGTCATGGACGGCGCGAACCCGTGGCAGATCTTCCGGCGCATCAAGCTGCCACTGCTGCTGGTGACCGTCACGCCCCTGCTGATCGCGTCGTTCGCGTTCAACTTCAACAACTTCAACCTCATCTACATGCTCACCGACGGCGGACCGCGTTTCGCCGACGTGTCGCTCCCGGTCGGCCACACCGACATCCTCATCTCGATGGTCTACAAGGTCGCCTTCACCGGGCAGAATCGCGACTACGGACTCGCGTCGGCGTTCACGATCCTGATCTTCATCGTGGTCGCGGTCATCTCGATCGTCAGTTTCCGCAAGACCAAAGCCCTCGAGGAGCTGAACTGACATGACCGAGGCTCGACTCCCTCAGCCAGACGCCTCGACTGCCCAGCGCAGCGCCCTCGCGGTGGCCGCGGGCGGCTCCGCCGAGCAGTTCGAGAGCGCCGTGCCCGGCATGACGCCTTCCTCACGCGCCGAGAAGCCCGTGCGTCGCCGGCCGTTCGGCCGCTGGTTCGCCGACACCGGTTGGCGCCACCTCGTTGCGATCGTCGTGTCGATCTTCGCGATCTTCCCGCTGCTCTACGTGCTCTCGGCGTCGCTGAACCCGCGCGGCACGCTGACCGGCAGCAACCAGCTCTTCTCGCAGGTCGGCTTCGACGCGTACGTGCGCATCCTGACCGACCCCAGCATCCCGTACGCGATGTGGTTCCTGAACACGCTGATCGTGGCGACCGTCACGGGCTTCACGATGGTGTTCATCGGGGCGCTCGCCGCATACGCGTTCTCGCGCATGCGCTTCACAGGTCGCCGCGTGGGCCTGATCACGATCGTCGTCGTGCAGATGTTCCCGCAGCTGCTCGCCGTCGTCGCGATCTTCCTCATGATGAGCTCGATCGGCGACTGGTTCGCGGCGATCGGCCTGAACACCCTGTCCGGCCTCATCCTCATCTATCTGGGTGGTGCGCTGGGCGTGAACACCTACCTCATGTACGGGTTCTTCAACACGATCCCGAAGGAGCTCGACGAGGCCGCCAAGATCGACGGCGCGGGGCACGCGCGCATCTTCTTCACGATCATCCTGCGGCTGGTCGCCCCGATCCTCGCCGTCGTCGGTCTGCTGTCGTTCATCGGCATCGTCAACGAGTTCGTGATCGCCAGCATCATGTTGATCGATCCCGAGAAGCAGACCCTCGTGGTCGGCCTCACGAAGCTGGTGTCGAACCCTCGCTACGCCGACTGGGCGGCATTCTCGGCCGGCGCCGTCATGGCGGCGATCCCGGTGGTGGTGCTCTTCCTGCTCCTGCAGAAGTACATCGTCGGCGGGCTGACGGCGGGCGCGACGAAGGGCTGACGCAGCCGGTATGACGCCCGGTCGCCGGGCCGCGGCATCCGTCTGCCAGGATCGAGGCGAGAACGGCCACCGCCCGTGCGACGAAAGGCCAGAGCATGAGACCCCTTCTTCCTCACCACGACGGCTCGCCGCTGCACGTGTCGGACCTCGCGCCGTCGCTCGGCGACGTCGTCACCGTGCGGCTGCGGGTGCCGGAGGGCTACGGGCCGCTCGCGGCGGTCCGCACGCGCTCCAATCCCGACCACGAGCCGGAATGGACGGATGCCGTGCGTCTCGGCGCGACCGACGGCTGGGAGTGGTGGGAAGCACCGGTCACGGTGCGCAACCCGCGCCACGGCTACCGCTGGCTCCTCGTGCACAGTGCGGAGGGCGCGGGGAACGGCCGTGTGGAGTGGCTCAACCAGACCGGACTGCACACGCTCGAGACGCTGGACGCCGAGGACTTCGCCCTCCTCACCTACTCGCCGCCGCCGGCGTGGCTGACGGATGCCGTGATGTACCAGGTGTTCCCCGACCGCTTCGCGCGCTCGGCGCAGGCCGATACGCACCCGACGCCGGAGTGGGCGATCGCGGCGAGCTGGGACACGCCCGTCGACCCGGTCATGCCGGGCCGCGCGCACCAGTTCTACGGCGGCGACCTCGAGGGCGTCATCGAGAAGCTCGACCACCTGGTGTCGCTGGGCGTGAACCTGCTGTATCTCACCCCGATCTTCCCGGCGGCCTCGAACCATCGCTACGACGCCTCGAGCTTCGACAGCGTCGACCCGCTGCTCGGCGGCGACGACGCCTACATCCGGCTCGTCGAGGCGGCCCATGCCCGCGGCATCCGGGTCATCGGCGACCTCACGAGCAATCACTCCGGCGACAGGCACGAGTGGTTCCGGGCGGCCTTCGGCCACCCCGGTGCGCCCGAGGAGGAGTTCTACTACTTCACCGACGACGCGAACACGCAGTACGAGTCGTGGCTCGGCACTCCGACGCTGCCGAAGTTCAACTGGGCGTCGCAGGAGCTGCGCCGTCGATTCGTCGACGGCCCCGACTCTGTGGTCGCGAAGTGGCTGAAGCCGCCGTTCTCGACCGACGGCTGGCGCATCGATGTCGCCAACATGACCGGCCGTCTCGGTGAGATCGACCTCAACGCCGACGTGCGGCAGCTGCTGCGTCGGACGATGATCGAGATCAACCCCGACACGATCCTGTTGGGCGAGTCCACGAACGACGCGACGAGCGATCTGCAGGGCGACGGCTGGCACGGCGCGATGACGTATCCGTCGTTCACGCGCCCGCTGTGGGGCTGGCTCTCCGAGCCGACGGGCGCGCCCTACCTCACCGCTCACGGCGAGGAGGAGACCGAGCCGTGGTTCTTCACGCAGCCGATCGGCGGCATCCCCCGCTACACCGCGCGCCAGTTCGTCGACGCGGTCGTGCGCTTCACCGGCGGCATCCCGTGGCGCGTGCGGCTCGGCAACATGCAGCCGCTCGACACGCACGACACCGGCCGCTTCGCGACCAATGCGGCGCCCGGCACGATTCCCCTCGCGGTGGGGCTCACGATGACGATGCCGGGACTGCCGGTGGTGTTCGCCGGCGACGAGTTCGGTCTCGAGGGCGCCGACGGCGAGTCGAGCCGCACACCGATCCCGTGGGGCACCGAAACCGAGCCCGACACCGCCGCGCGCATCGCGCTGTACCGCGACCTCATCGCGCTGCGTCACGCCCACTCTGTGCTTGCGACCGGCGGCCTGCGCTGGGTGCATGTCGACGACGACACGGTGGCGTTCGTGCGCGAGTCGTCGGACGAGACCCTGCTCGTGCTGGCGGCGAAGGGCGACGCGGATGCCGAGATCCCGGCATCCGCTCTTCCCGGTGCGGCGGGGGCCGAGGCCCTGTTCGGCGATGCGACGCTGGCGGTCGCCGACGACGGCGCCGTGCTGCTGTCGGCCGACGGCCCTGCGTTCGCGGTGTGGCGCCTCGCCGGGGTCGCAGTGCCCTCGGGCGGCGCGGACGCCTGACCGGAAGACCGGCTCAGCGCGGGCGAGCGACCGCCCAGCGGAAGGCGTTCCGCAGCACGTAGCCACCGTCGGAGGTGCGGAACGGGGCGGCTGCCTCGACGATGACCGAGTGCAGCTCGGCCATCGTCGCGGCGTCCTCGCCCAGCAGGATGCCGCGCACGAGCACGGTTTCGCCGGCCGCGCGCCAGGGGACGTCCACGATGCCCGTTGACAGCACCTCGAGTGAGGCATCCGTCATCGCCTGTTCGAGCCCGCCCGCGGGGCGCAGCGGGCCGTCCGGCAGCTGCTCCTCGTCGAGCGCCGCCGCGACGGCGCGCTCGATGACGTCGATGTCGTTGTGTGCGCCCTCGGCCCAGTTCGCGATCGCGATCCGTCCGCCTGGCGCCAGCACGCGGGCGAACTCGGCGAGGGCGGCAGGGGTGTTACCGGCGAACTGCAGCGCGTTCACGGCCGTGACGACGTCGAACCGCCCCGACTCGAAGGGAAGGCGCTCGGCGTCGGCGAGCACGACGTCGGCGTGGACGGATGCCGCCGCCACCATGTGCGGTGCGGGATCCGCTCCGACCGGCTCCGCGCCGACGCGGCGCAGGCGGGCGAGGAACTCACCGCTGCCGCAGCCGACGTCGAGGACCGCCATGCCGTGGCCGATGGCGCTCGCGGCGATCAGCGCGTCTTGCGCGGGCTCGGCGAACGAGCCCCACAGCTCGGCCCATCCGACCGCCACGTCCGACCAGCCCTGAGCATCCACCCCGTCCACCATGCGGCCACCATAGCCGCGTTCGCACAACGATTCGCTCTCGGCGGATGACACCGGGTCGCTCTGTCGGGCACACTGAGTCCCATGTCAGCGTTGACCACCATCGGGCTGCCCGTGGCCCTCGGAATCATCATGCTCGGCCTCGGCCTGAGCCTCACGATGAGTGACTTCGCCCGCGTCCTCAAGCAGCCGAAGGCGGTGATCGTCGCCCTGCTGTGCCAGCTCGTCCTGCTTCCCGCGATCTGCTTCGGGCTCGTGCTCGCGTTCCAGCTCCCACCCGTGCTGGCAGTCGGCATGATGATGCTCGCCGCGTCACCCGGCGGCACCACGGCAAACCTCTACAGCCACCTGTTCCGCGGCGACGTCGCCCTGAACATCTCGCTCACCGCGGTGAACTCCGTCATCGCGGTGTTCACGCTGCCGATCATCACGAACCTCGCGATCCTGTACTTCGACCCGTTCGACGACCAGCTGGGCCTGCAGTGGGCCAAGACGCTCGAGGTGTTCGCGATCGTGCTGCTGCCGGTCGCCGCCGGCATGGTCGTCCGCCGCTTCTGGCCGCGTTTCGCCAAGGCCATGGACAAGCCGGTGCGCATCGCGTCGGTCATCATCCTCGTCGTCGTGATCGCCGGTGCGGTCGCGCAGAACTGGACGCTGCTGATCGAGAACTTCGGCCGACTGTCGCTCATCACCATCCTGTTCTGCGTGATCAGCCTCACGATCGGCTACCTCGCGCCGCGCCTCATCAAGGTGGGCAGGCGCCAGTCGATCGCGTCGTCGTTCGAGATCGGCATCCACAACGCGACCCTCGCGATCGTGATCGCGCAGACCGTGCTCGGCTCGGTCGAGCTGTCGCTGCCGGCCGCCGTGTACGGCGTGCTGATGTTCTTCATCGCGTTCGGCTTCGGCTTCCTCATCCGCGACCGCTCCGGCGGTGCCGCCGACCCCGCCCGGGGCGCCGAACCGTCTGAAGTGGCCGCGTCAGGGGCAGGCTGACGGCGATGTGCGACGGCTTGCGGGGTGGCGGAGGCATCCGTCGTTCGTAGACTGGGCGGGCGAGGAGGTGCCATGCGCCCGCTGACCGAAGAGGACGTGCGTTCGTCGTTCGTGAACGCGTCGCCCGACGAGCTGCGGCTCGTCACGCTGCCCGCCGATTTCGTGCTCACCGACTGGGACCACCTGGACTTCCTGGCGTGGCGCGACCCGCGAACGCGCGGCCGCGGCTACCTGGTCGCGGAGCTCGACGGCCAACCGACGGGCATCGTGCTGCGCTCCGCCGACGGTGCGTCACGCGCCCGCGCGGCCATGTGCAACCTCTGCCACACCATGCAGCCGGCCGATCAGGTCGTGCTCTTCAACGCCCGCAAGGCCGGCGAGGCCGGAGCCCACGGCGACAGCGTCGGCACGTACATCTGCGCCGACCTGTCGTGCCACGAGATGGTGAGGCTCGCGGCCCCGCTCGCACCGAACGAGGTGCGCGCGAGCGTCGACATGAAGATCGACGGCACGAAGCGGCGCACCGAGGCGTTCGTCGGACGCGTGCTCGAGACCGCCGGGGTGCCGCGATGAGCGTCGTCGTGATCGGCGACGCGCTCATCGACGAGCTGCGCGACGACTCCGGCGTGCGCGAGTTCGTGGGCGGTGCGGCACTCAACGTCGCGGTCGGCCTCACGCGTCTCGGCGTGCGTGCGACTCTGCTCGCGATACTCGGCGACGACGAGCCCGCCTCGCGCGTGCGTCACTACCTCGACGACTACGGCGTGGGCCTGATCGCCACGCCGTCGCTGCACGGCACGGCGCGCGCCGTGAGCACCCGCACCGGCGGCGGCGAGCCGACATATGAGTTCAACGAGGCGGCACAGCGCCGGCGCATCCGATTCGGCGACGCCGAGCGGGCGGCGATGACGGATGCCGATCTCGTGGTCGTGAGCTGCTTCGCGTTCGACGACGCCGAGCAGACCGCCGACCTGGCCGCCGCCGTCGCTGCGGTCGGGGCATCCGTCGCCGTCGACCCCAATCCGCGCACCGGGATGCTGCACGACAAGGCCGAGTTCGTGCGCGGCTTCGAGCGCCTCGCCGCCGGAGCCGCGCTCGTCAAGGTCGGCGAGGACGACGCGGCCCTGCTCTACGGCGAGCGCCTCGACGCACTGCGGGCGCGTCTCATCGATCTCGGGGCCCGCGCCGTGCTTGCGACCGAGGGTGCGGCGGGCGCGACCATCGAGGCCGACGGCACAGTGGTGACCCGGCCCGTCTCGAACCTCCCCGGCCGAGTCGTCGACACCATGGGCGCCGGCGACGCGGCGTTCGCCGCGACCATCGCCGCGCTCGTCACCGACGAGCCGTCGGGGGCGGACTACTGGCGTGCGGTGCTGCAGGCGGCGATGGACGCCGCGGCCGCGACGTGCCGGTTCGAGGGGGCGCTGCTGCGCACCCCGAGTGCGCTCGTCGCGGTCGATCCGGACACCGTCGGCACCTAGTCCGGCTCGATTTTCAACCGCGCGAAAGACAGCGTAGGATTGTGGATCGCGCCTCCGGTCGACTGTACAAGCCGGGCGGGTGCGCACTCGGCGAGTTACCCAAGCGGCCAAAGGGATCTGACTGTAAATCAGCTGTCATCGACTTCGGGGGTTCGAATCCCTCACTCGCCACCACACCTCGCGTTGTTCGAAGTCCTCGGACACCGAGCTCGAAGAATCATGAACACGTAACGACCGCAGAGATCTGCGGTCGTTCTCGTCAGGGCAGGCTTTCGAGGACCGCTGGAGGCTGGTGCGACGACGGCTATGCCGCCACCAGAGGGCCGGACGCCCCTCGCTCCGGCGCGGAGCTGAAGATCTGTCGTCCTGCGAATGAACCTTTCGTGAACGCACGGAGGCAGGGTGCCGTCTGAAGGTCGACCTGTTCGCCTTTTCGCCCGGAATGGTTGCGCCGTTGACATCATGCGACACGGCAACGAACCCGAAATGCGCAACGAAAGCCAGTCGGTGCCGATATCGTTCGATCTGGATTGGCCATTCGGCGCGAACGCGTCCTGCTGAGAAGCTGGCGAATCCTGCGACGGTGGGGTGCTGTCGTAAACGTGGGGGTAGGGAGTCAGCAGTTGCGCATCGGTGAAACTCGTTGGGTTCGAAGCATGCTCGGGGGTTTCGTCGCCCTCCTTCTCGCCGCGTCGACGGTGATCGTCGGGGTGACGCCGGCATCTGCCGCGACGTACACCCTCACGGCGACGCGCGCGAACTCAGGCATCAGCGCGGCGGATGCACCCGCGACCTGTTCGACACAGGGATCGACGGCGACGGCGCACTGTCCCGGGCAAGATGTGAGCCTCTCGGCGGCCGACCAGATCCTCCGCACCGGCGACATCGCGCACGTCCGTTTCGGCTTCGCCTTCGACGGCGCCGATACCGGTGTCGTGCTGCGCTCAACCCTCCCGGAGGCGAACGGCGGGCCGATCGCCATCTGGACGAGCATTCCGCCCGCTTGTGCCTCGGGGTCGACGCGCACGGACAACCTCCGTACCCTCAACTGCCTGATTGCCAATCCGCAAGGGGCGGGGGACGGCTCGGTGACGGCGTTCATCGGTCTGCAGGGTTATGCGTTCGACGGGTACACCTTCACCGTGACCGGCACGATCGAGTCGGCGTCGAGCGCCCCGGTCGCCGCCGCGAGCACGGCGACGTTCACGTCGTCGAGCGCGCCGCTGTGGAACCTTCAGAAGAACTTCATCGCGAACGTCCTCCCGAGCCCGTTCTTCTACCGCGGCCCCGGCGGTGAACCCGGTTTCGCGATCCCGACCTCGTCGCAAGTGGCACCCGGGAAGAATGCAGGAGCGTACTCGCCGCTGCCATCGGGCGTGGCGTGGTCGGAATCGATGTCATCGCCGACGATCGACACCTCGGGGTATCGCCTGCTCAACTGGGGCAACTACGGGCAGGACGGGTGCGGCCCCGACCGCGCCGCGGCGAGTCCCGCCGTTCCCGCGTACACCAGTGTTCCCGTGAGCGTGTCGAACCAGTACAACCCCGTGCCAGGGGCGACTTTCGATTGCACGCAACCTGGCGGACCGGGCACGCCGGTCCAGGTGACGATGAACACCCCACCCGTCATCGCCGGTGGGTTCGACGCCGGGGTCTGGATCATGATGTGGGTACCGCTCGCTGCGGTTCCCGCCGGAACGACGACTGCGCCGACGGTGACGGCGAGCGGGTTCGATCCGGTGGACGTGAACGGCGTCAGCAACTATCTGGACAGCACCGAGCCGACCAACAACAACGCGGCCGCTCACGGGGTCATCATCAATGATGACAATCGCGCGATCGCGAAGCGGCCCATCGCGGATGTCGCGAACCCGTATGCGGCAGCGTTCCCGAACGCCATCGGCACGACGACGCGCGGCGGATCGTTCGTCTCGCTCGTGAGGTTCCAGAACACCGGCACCGTGCTTCAGAACGACGTGCAGGTCTGCGATGTCTTCGACGTGACCACGCAGCGCATCTCGCCGTTCACCGCGAATGCCGCCGTGCCCGCGGACACGTATGTCGTGGCGACGACGCAGGGCCCGATCGGCGACCCCATCACGGCACCGCCGTTCGAGCCTGGGGCCGGGTACAACAACACGAACAACTTCGCGGTGGACCCCGGCTCGTATGTGGTCGAATTCGCGGCGGGCGACCTGGGCGGCGCGACGCCGACCGAGGCGCCCGCGCAGCAGACCGCGCTCGAGGATGCCGGGTGCGGGGATGCGGACACCACGACCGGGTGGCACACCGATCCGAATGATCCGGCCATCGCCGCGTACGCGGCGACGCTGGGCCTTTCCGATCCGTTCGACGTCATCAACCGCGTCCGTGTCACATTCGTGGGCGACGTCATCGAGCCCAACATGGTCGTGGGCGTCAAGTTCCACCTGACCGCTCGCTCGGTCTACCGCGACGCGTCCACGCAGGCCGGCCAGACGATCTACGCGACGACCCGGCTCGGCGATGTCGCAGGGCACGAGTATCCGGAGAGCACCGTCGATCCCTGGACGAAGGCGCCGTACACCGGCCCCGTCATCGCGGGCAGGATCGACGTCGATACCGCGGTCGACGTGCTCAGCGTTACCCCGAGCACCGTGCAGGCGGGGGCACCGGGCCAGAACCGGGCGACCTACACATTGCGGGGCGCTGTCGGGTTCGGTGAGAACGTCGCGACTACGCAGCCGCTCCGCATCGTGTATCACCTGCCCGCTGGCATGCGGTACGTCGGCGGCTCGGCAACCGTGACACCGGAGCACGTGCTGCCGCAGCCGAGTGGCGCGACCGTGATCGTGTGGGACTTCGGCGACATCACCGGAACCACCAACGGCGTCACGCAGACTGACCCGTTCTCGTTCACCGCGGAGGCGGACCCGCTCGCGCCCACCCCGAGCGTCAACTGGAGCACGATGATCGCCGAGTCCGTGTCGCCGACGGGGGAGCAGATCGACACCGACCCCCCTCTCACCGCCTGCGGGACCTTCCCGGAGTTCTCGATCCCGCCCACCTCGAACGTGCCGGTCGAGACGGTCACCCAGATCCCGGCGCCGGCGGACTACGGCGGATGCTTCAGCCAGGGTCGCAACCGTCGATCGGACTATGTCGGCGTGACGATCGGGAATGCCTTCCTCTCACTCGCCTCGTTCAAGGAGGCGCTGTCGACGGTGGTTGAATCGGGGGCGGACGACGGCGTCGCGGGTGCCCAGGTCGGGTGGAACCTGACCTACGCGAACACGACGAGCAACGACTTCCCCGGCGTCGACATCGTAGACGTGCTGCCGTACCCGGGCGACGGGCGCGACCCTGAGTCGGACTTCTCCGGGACGATCGCCTTGACGGGTCTGACGTCCACCGACGCCCTCTCGGGCACCCCCAACGAGCTCCCCGTCTCGGAGGCCTTCCAGCCGCCGCGCAACGGCACGACCTTCTACGTCACCGACCGCGTGCCGACCGACATCGAGCGCGACCCGTACGCGGCGAGCAACCTGCAAGGCGGGGCGACTGTCTGGTGCGTCCTCGCCGACCTCGGCGACCCCGGATGCCCGGCGACTCTCGCCGACGCGACTGCGGTGCGCGTCATCTCGGGGCTCCTCCGCACCGGCGAAGAGGAGACGGTCCGCCTCGGATTCGCGACCGACGGCGCCGAAGCCGGCCAGCGCATGACCAACACCGCGGTCGCGCGGGTCATCACCGTCATCACGCCGGTGGAGATTTCCGGCGACGCCGTCGAGTTCGCCGCGTCGAGCATCTCCGGCACGGTCTGGGAAGACGCGAACGCCGACGGCACGATCGGCGGCGGCGAGAGCGTCCGGTTGGCGGGCGTCACGGTGACGCTCACCGGCACCGCCACCGCGAGCGGCGAGGTCGTGAACCGGTCGGCCGTCACCGATGCGGACGGCGCCTACACCATTCCGGGGCTCCCGGCCGGCACGTTCACGGTGACGGTCGACCAGGCGAGCGCCCGCGCGGTCGACGCCGCCTATGCACTGACGGCGGACCCGGACGGAACCACCGCGCCTGACGGCTCGTTCGAGGTCACGCTGCCGCTCGGCACCGACGTCACCGCCCGAGACTTCGGTTTCGCCACCTCCTCTCTCGCGGGAACCGTGTTCGGCGACCGGGACAACGACGGTGCGATCGACGCGGATGAGGACGGCGTCGGCGGTGTCGAGGTCACCCTCACCGGCACCGACGACCTCGGTCAGGCCGTCTCCGTGACCACGACCACATCGGGCACCGGCGCCTACTCCTTCCCGGGTATCCGTCCGGGCGACTACCAACTCGCGATCGCGCCGCCGCCGGGCACGCTCGGCGGGCGCAACGTGGTCGGTTCCGCAGGTGGCACGGCCGGGGATGTCGGAAGCAACGCCATCACGGCCATCCCGCTCGCCGCCGGCGAGAACGGTGTGGGCTACCTCTTCGGCCTGTTCGAGCCCGAGGTGATCGAGGGCATCGTCTTCGAGGACCTCGACGGCGACGGCACCCAGGATCCGGGCGAGCCCGGGATCCCCGGCGTGACGATCACCCTCAGCGGTGACGCCGACCTCACCACCACGACGCTCGGCGACGGACGCTTCGTGTTCGCCGGACTCGCCCCGGGCACCTACGAGATCACCGAGACGCAGCCGACCGGATACCTGGACGGCACCACCGCGACGAACGGCTCCGAGGGCTCGGTCTCAGGGGACACCATCACGGGGATCGCGGTCGGTCCTACCGCGGACACGGACGGGTACACGTTCGCCGAGCTCCCGCCGGCAAGCCTCACCGGCATCGTCTTTCACGATGTCAACGCGAACGGCGTCCAGGATGCGGGCGAGCCTGGGATCCCTGGAGCGGAGGTCACGCTCTCCGGGGCAGCCGACGTGGGTCCGGTGGTGACGGATGCCGACGGCGCATACTCCTTCGGGATGCTGCGGCCGGGCACGTACACGGTGACCGCGACCGAGGCGCCAGGCTATGTCGACGGCCTCGAGACCGCGGGCTCGGCAGGCGGTACGGTCGACAACACCTCCGCCGCATCCGGCGACATCACCGGGATCGACCTGACCGTCGGCCAGGCTGCCACCGCATACCTGTTCGGCGACTTCGAAAGCTCCAGCATTGCCGGGGTCGTGTACGAGGACACCGACGGTGACGGCGCGCGGGCTCCGGGCGAGCCGGGCATCGACGGCGTGGCCGTGACCCTCACCGGTACGGATGCCTTCGGTGCCGCCGTGAACCTGACCACAGCGACAGTCGCCGGCGACTACAGCTTCCCCGTGCTCCCCGGCACGTACACGATCACCGAGACGCAGCCGGTGGACTACTTCGACGGCAGCGACAGCGCCGGATCCGCAGGCGGTACGGTCGGAGACGACGTCGTGTCGGGCATCGTCATGCAATCGGGAGTCGCGGCGACCGGCTATCTCTTCGGCGAGCGGGCCCCCGTCTCTCTCAGCGGCCTCGTGTTCGAGGATCTCGACGGGGACGCGGTGCACGACGCGGCTGAGGACGGAGTCGCCGGTGTCACCCTCACTCTCCGCGACATGACGGACGCGACCGTCGGGACGACCGTCACCGCCGCGGACGGCACGTGGTCGTTCGAGGGCATCGCGCCTGGCACCTACTCCGTCGTAGAGGAGGGGCAGCCGCTCGCCGGCTTCATCGACGGGGCGAGTATCGCCGGCACAGCGGGCGGAACCGCCGCCGCCAACCGCATCGACGATGTCGTGCTCACCGCCTCGGCTGACGGCTATCTCTTCGCCGAGATCCCGCTGTCGATCATCCGTGGCATCGTCTGGCACGACGCGAACGACGACGGCGTGCAGGATGCGGGTGAAGCGCCGATCGCCGGCGTGGAGATCGCGTTGAGCGGCTCCCAGAACCGGACGACGGTCACCGCGGCGGACGGCTCCTTCGTCTTCGGCGGCCTGGAGCCCGGCACCTACACGATCACGGAAGAGGACCTCGACAACTGGTCCGACGGGGCGACCGTGACCGGCGCCGCAGGAGGGACCGCGGCGACGAACGCCGTGACGGGCATCGTGCTCGGTGCTGGACAGGACGCCTCCGGCTACGGCTTCGGCGAGCGTGCCGCCGATCTGCAGATCGTCGTGGCGACCCAGACGCTCGACGCGCAGACGGCACCCGGCCCCTACGTCGCGGTCGGCGATCCGGTGCGCTGGACCTACCGGGTCATCAACAACGGCGACACGGAACTCGACGAGATCCTCGTGACGGACAGCGTCGCCGGGACGGTCACGTGTCCCGCGACCGTCCTCGCCCCGCACAGCGAGTTCGTCTGCGTCCTCGACGGAACCGCCGTGGCCGGACAGTACGAGAACCTCGGCACGGTGGCGGCTCGAGTCGTTCCCCGCGACAGCGGAGGGCCGACGGTACTGGCCGTCACGGAACGCACGGCGTCCGACGTCTCGCACTACTTCGGCGCCGAGCTCTCCGCCGAGATCGTCGCGACGGTCGACGGCGAGGATGCCGGGAACGCCCCTGGGCCGGTCTTCCCGAACGGCACGGAGCTGACCCTCCGAGTCGTGATCCGCAACGCGGGCAACGTTCCGCTCACGATGGACTCGCTCGACAGGGGTTCGCTGGGTGCGCTCGACTGCGGCTCGATGGTGACACTGGCCCCCGAGGACTCGGTGACGTGTGAACTCACCTGGACACCGTCCGCGGGCAACTACGCCTTCCCGATCATGGCGCTCCTGAATGGACCGCCCACGACCGATGTCGCCGGGCAGACGACCGACGCTCCGGTGGAGCCTGCGTCCACGGTGTTCTTCCAGGTGCTCGAACCAGGACTCACCCCGCCCAGCGCCGTCGCCGACACCGGCGCCACCCTGGACCCGCGGATTCTCGTCGTCAGCGTGGCGATGCTCCTCGCGGGCTCGGGTCTCCTGATCGCCGCACGCCTCAGGAGGCGACCGACCTGGACCTGACCCCCTATGCCCCGTCGCTGCGGGAGCGCAGCGACGGGGCGCAGCGAGCAGCGGGATTCGCGCGATGGGCGCGATGCGCGGGTTCCGTCGATCGCCGTGCCCCGTCTCGCGCTCACTCATCGACGACGCGGGGGAGCGTACCGCCGGCATCACCGTTCTGATCGAAGACCACCAGCGTGTCGCCGCGGACGACCGCGGTTGCCGGTCGCAGCCACGCCTCGTGGCCCGGGCATGCCACCAGGGTCATCAGGACGTCGTCGAACTGCACCACTCCCTGCTCGACCTCCCACGTCCCGCCCATGGAATTGCAGCCGTCGTGGGCGCCCATCGTCCCATCGGGGAGGATGGTGATGTAGGCGCTGCGGTCGGCGATCTCGCCCCATTGGCCGACCGGGTCGCCGCCGTGAAGGGCGGGCGCGCCCGGTCCGATGACTCCGCGTCCGGGCGCGCAAGCGGTGAGCAGGAGGCTGAGGGCCCCCGCGAGCGCGGCCGGGACTGTCCAGGTGCGACGACGGGGCATGGGCACATGATGGCACGGCACCCTGACGCACGCCCGGGATCGGGCGCGGCTAGTCTGGGCCGATGATGTGGAGCGCGACCGGCACCCTGACCGCACACCCGGCGACGCAGCATCCGGAACTCGTCGCAGCTCCCGTCTCCAAGGTCTTGCAGCGGCTCACTCACGAACTCGCCGTGACGATCGGCGTGGCCGAGATCGACCCGGCCCTCGCCGACACGGCGGCGTTCTGCGAGCGCTACGACGTGGCGCCGGATGCCTCGGCCAATTGCGTGATCGTGAAGGGCAGGCGCGGCGGCGACGTGCGGTTCGCGGCGTGCCTGGTGCTCGCGACCACGCGCGCCGACGTCAACGGCGTGGTCCGCCGGCGCCTGGACGTGCGCAGCGCCTCGTTCGCCCCGATGGACGAGGCGGTCGCGCTCACCGGGATGGAGTACGGCGGGATCACTCCGGTCGGGCTCCCCGACGGATGGCCGATCCTCGTGGACCCCGCGGTGGCCCAGGCGCCCGAGGTCGTCATCGGCGGGGGAGTGCGGGGCAGCAAGCTCTTCCTCCCGGGTGAGACGCTGCTCGAGCTGCCGGGAGCCGAGGTCGTCGAGGGACTCGGGCGCGCCCTGGGCTGAGGCATCCGGCGCCTTCGTCAGCCCGCGATCGGGCCGTCGACCAGCTCGCCGGCATCGAGGCGGATCACCCGGCCGGCCACGGCGATCAGGCTTTCGTCGTGCGTGACGCAGACGACTGCCACACCGCGGCGGACCTCGCTCTGGATCGCCGAGCGCATGCGTGCGGCGCTATCGGCGTCGAGCGCCGTGGTCGGCTCGTCGAGCAGAAGCAGCTCCGCGCCGCGGGCGAGGCCCTGCGCGAGGAGCGTGCGCTGCCGCTGACCCCCTGAGAGCTCGCCGAACGGGCGTCGCTGCAGTGCCGTCAGGTCGAGGTCCTCGAGGGCGCGGTCGACGGCGCCCCGCGCGATCGCATCCACGCGACGCCACGGACCGAGGCGCCCCCATGCGCCCACCGTCACGACATCCCGCACGGTCACGGGCAGCCTCTCGGCAACCGCGACGCGCTGGGGGACGAAACTCGAGGACTGCGCCGAGACCACGACTCGGCCCGCGGTGGGCAGACGCGTGCCCGCGAGCACTTCGAGGAGCGTGGACTTCCCGGCGCCATTCGGGCCCGCGATCACCGTGAGCTGCGCTCGCGAGACCACGGCGTCGACGTGACGGAGCACGTCGCGCCCGCCGAGCTCGACGTGGATGCCGTCGACCTCGGCGATCTGCGCGGAGTGGATCGCGGTGGTCACAGGCATCAGCCTATCGAGTTTGAGAATCGTTATCAATAACGCTACCGTCGTCCCTCGTGACCTGGATCGTCGAACCCTTCTCGCTGGACTTCGTGCAGCGCGCCCTCGTCGGCGGCGCGCTCGTCGCCGTGCTGTGCGGGGTCGTCGGTACGTGGGTGGTCGTCCGCGGCATGGCCTTCCTCGGCGAAGCCCTCGCGCACGGGATGCTTCCCGGAGTGGCGCTCGCGACGGTGCTCGGCTTCCCGGTCGTGCTCGGCGCGACCGTCAGCGCCATCGCCATGAGCCTCGGGATCGGGGCGCTGCAGCGCCGAGGCGGCCTGTCGTACGACACGAGCATCGGGATGCTCTTCGTCGCGATGCTCGCGCTCGGCATCATTGTGATCTCGCATTCGGGCAGTTTCGCGACGGATGCCACGGCCATCCTCTTCGGCGACATCCTGGCGATCTCCGCCCCCGATCTCGTGGGCCTCGCGCTCGCGACCGCCGCCGGTCTCGTCCTCGCGGCCGCAGCCCGCCGCCCTCTGGTCGCGCTGGCGATCGACCCCCGCACGGCGGCGGTGCTGGGGCTCGCGCCCCGAGCGGCACAGGCG